>QFQB01000008.1 GCA_003241475.1 Micavibrio aeruginosavorus | reverse complement strand
CCATCCGCCAGTTCGGCAACGAAGTGGGCAAGGACCGCGCCCTGTATGTGCATGTGACGTTGTTGCCGTATATCGCGGCGGCGGGTGAGCTTAAAACCAAGCCGACGCAACACAGCGTGAAAGAGCTGATGGCGCACGGGATTGCGCCGGGCATTCTTCTTTGCCGCGCGGACCGCGAGATCGAAGAAGACGACCTGAAAAAAATCGGATTGTTCTGCAACATCGCGCCGGAGAATGTTATCCCCGCGCTCGATGTCAAAACAATCTACGAAGTGCCTTTGTCATACCACAAGGTCGGCCTCGACACGCAGGTGCTGAAATATTTCGGGATCAAGGCGGCCGAGCCGGACCTTGCCAAATGGGAGGAAATCGTCCGCCGCATCAAAAACCCCGAAGGCGAAGTCACCATCGCATTGGTCGGCAAATACACCAACCTTGCGGATTCGTACAAGTCGCTCAACGAGGCGCTGGTTCACGGCGGCATCGCCAACCAGAATAAGGTGAAGATCAAGTTCGTGGAATCTTCGAAGTTCGACGACAACGAAGGCATCATCAGCGAGCTGGAAGGCGTGAACGGCATTTTGGTCGCGGGCGGCTTCGGCGAGCGCGGCGCGGAAGGAAAAATCAAAGCGGCCAAATTCGCGCGCGAAAGAAAGGTTCCGTATTTCGGGATATGCTTCGGCCTGCAGATGGCCGTGATCGAAGCCGCCAGAAACACCGCCGGCATCAAGGATGCGAATTCAACCGAGTTCGGCCCCGCAAAGGTTCCGATGATCGGCATGATGACCGAGTGGGTGAAGGGCAATGCGAAGGAAAGCCGCGCGGCCAACGGCGATCTCGGCGGCACGATGCGCCTTGGCGCTTATCCCGCCGCGCTCAAAAAAGGATCGAAGGTCGCGGAAATCTATGGCGGCACGGATATTTCCGAACGTCATCGCCACCGCTACGAAGTGAATATGAACTACCGTCCGCAGCTGGAGGAAAAAGGTCTGATCTTCTCCGGCGTGTCGCCGGACGGCAGGTTGCCCGAGATCGCAGAGCGCAACGATCATCCATGGTTCATCGGCGTGCAGTATCACCCCGAACTGAAATCCAAACCGTTCGACCCGCATCCGCTGTTCGTGTCGTTTATCAAAGCCGCGATCGAGCAGGAGCGGCTGGTTTAATCTTTTTTTTATTATTGAATGGCGGCTAATAGTCCAGCCGGTGATGGATGCGCGTGCGTAATTCTATCTTAGGGATATATAGGACTGTTAAATCCAGCGCCGGGCATTACGCGCCGTTTATGATTTCATAGGTCGGCGCGCGTTGCGGCTCTTTAAAGATAGGCACGCTATTGCCTTTGCGACAGAGGCTACGGACGCGAGAACGGTTTTCCATGTGCATCCAAAAACGCTCTTTTTCCGAATGATAAGGGCGAATATCAGGTTCGGAAATTTTGTTGTCTTTGATGTAACCAAACACAGTAAATCGCCCTTTTATGTATGCGTGTGCAAAAATATTGCCTGCATCGCAACTGTAATAATCCTTTCCGGGAAGTTGGGTCGCAGCGGATTTATTTTCGGCCTGAGAACAGGCGCCAAGCGTGAGTGCGGCGAGGGCGGAGAACAGCGTTTTAAGAGCGGGAGTGTGCATGGGGTGCTTCATAAAGGCTTGTTGATTTTATGTCAATAATGATTTGAGGTGAGGCTTTTCGCAAATTGCATCGCATTCTATACCAATTTGCGGCACAGCAATATTTTTTTTCACATTTTGTTGTGTTAAAACAAATGGATAATGTGTTGTTCAAAAGGCGATGAAATTTGCATTTTTATTATTTCCGTAATCATATGAATGCTATTATTACATTATGACAATAGAAAATCATTTATACGAATTTGTGCAGCGCGGACGTGAAGATGCCCGCCTGTTTGTTCAAAAAGCTCTTCTGGCATCCGTTCCGGTGCAAGGGGCCGGAATCATGGAAGGTCTGCTCCATCAGGGTATGGGACAGGGCGATGCTCTTAATGACTCCCGTCTTCGCGAATTGATTGTTCGGGAAAATGCGGAGTTGCTGATGGGTGTTTCTGGCAACGATCCGCATTTCCTGTTCGTGTTCGCGCTTGCTGCGGGGCGGGTCATGCTGATCCACCAGTATCAGGATGCCGTCGAGCAGATATATGCCCGTCACCCTGCTCAAGCGCAGGCAATGGACCAGCCTCTATGTAATTTTTACGGTCTTTTAAAAAGGGCCGAAAAGGCGGCGGTGCGGCTCTACCTCAACGGCGAGCGGCATCCGGTCCTGCATGATCTGGAACGTGGTTTCCAGCATTATGGCGGTACGAGCATCACCGGATACGGCGAAGCCATGCCTGCGATTTTGCATTAAAAGTCCTTGGCGGGGCGTGCTTCGCCCTGCTAAAACAGGGGCATGAAAACAGTCAAAGTCGGCGACATCGCCATATCCAATTCCGCTCCCTTTATGTTGATCGCAGGTCCGTGCGTGCTCGAAAGTCGTCAGCATGCGTATGACATGTGCGGCAAAATCAAGGAGATTACGGCCAAGCTCAAAATTCCGATGGTGTATAAATCATCGTTCGACAAGGCGAACCGCACGAGCGTGAGCGGCGTGCGTAGCGGCGTGTCGTTCGACGACGCGATGGAAATTTTCCGCGATATCCGCAAAGATTTTTCCGTGCCGATGATTACGGACGTTCACACCGAAGAGCAATGCGCGCTGGTAGCGCAGAGCGTTGATATTTTGCAAATCCCTGCGTTCTTGTCGCGTCAAACGGATTTGCTTTTGGCGGCCGGAAAAACCGGAAAAGTCATCAATGTGAAGAAGGGGCAATTCCTTGCGCCTTGGGACATGAAAAACGTGGCGGCAAAAATTGCGAGCACGGGCAACGACAATATCCTGCTGTGCGAGCGTGGTGCTTCATTCGGCTACAACACGCTGGTGAGCGATATGCGGTCGTTGCCGATCATGGCGCAAACGGGTTACCCTGTGATTTACGATGCAACCCATTCGGTGCAAGCGCCGGGCGGGCAGGGCGGATCATCCGGCGGCGACCGCACGATGGTGCCGCATCTCGCGAGGGCGGCGATTGCCGTGGGCGTAGCGGGCGTATTTATGGAAACCCACCAAGATCCCGACAATGCGCCATCCGATGGGCCGAACATGGTGAAGTTGCATGAGCTTGAGGGCGTTTTGTCGAAGATGAAAGAGATTGATAGCGTTGTTAAATAAACAACGCGTTCCCCGTTTTTGAGTCCGTCTGGTATTTGCGCGTCGCTCTGACGTGATCCTTGATGAGGGCGATGTTGCGGCGGTTCGCCTTGAACCCGACATCGAAAATATCGCCGAAGAAGGGCACCAGCCCGATCAGCCAGTCCACAAACACATTCCATGTCATGCGGGATATCAGAAACGGGTGCACGCCCGATTTATGCGCTTTGTGAATGATATAGGCGGATACGGCCAGGGAGGCGGTATCGCCGATGCCGGGAATAAGGCCCAGAATGGGGTCGAGGCCGAGGCGGATATCCGTGCCGGGGATGGTGAATTGATTGTCCAGCAGGTCGGCAAGCTGTTCGAGTTTCAAGATATCGTTGTCGTGCATCGCAACCCTCTCGCGTTCCCAACGTTTAAGCGGCGATTTGGTTCATTTCGAGGGTGGATTTTTTGCGGCGGAGGCCCTAGATTAGCGGCACAAAATTGAAAGGATTTAAAGTATGAGCGCTATCGTCGATATCACAGCCCGCCAAATTCTCGATTCCCGCGGCAACCCCACGGTGGAAGTCGATGTCATTCTCGAAAGCGGGGCCAAGGGCCGCGCCGCCGTTCCATCGGGCGCAAGTACTGGCGCGCATGAAGCGGTGGAGCTTCGCGACGGCGACAAGAAAACCTATCTGGGCAAAGGCGTTTTGAAAGCCGTCAACTACGTCAACGTCGACATTGCCGAAGAACTGGTCGGCATGGACCCTGAAGAACAGGTTCTAATCGACCGCACGATGATCGAAGCGGACGGCACGGACAACAAGGGCAAGTTCGGCGCGAACGCCATTCTCGGCGTTTCCATGGCCTGCGCCCGCGCGGTGGCGGACGAGCTTGATGTTCCGCTGTACAAATATCTCGGCGGCCCGTACGCGCATCTTCTGCCGACCCCGATGATGAACATCATCAACGGCGGCAAGCACGCCGACAATCCCGTGGATTTTCAAGAGTTCATGATCATGCCCGTGGGCGCGGAGTCTTTCTCCGAAGCGCTTCGCTGCGGCGCGGAGATTTTCCACGCGCTGAAAAAACAGTTGCATGACGCGGGCATGAACACGAACGTGGGCGACGAGGGCGGTTTTGCGCCGGGCGTTAATTCAGCCACGGAAGCGCTGGACTTCATCATGAAGTCGATCGCCGCCGCAGGGTACAAGCCGGGCGAAGATGTCGTGATCGCGCTTGACTGCGCCGCGACGGAATTCTTCAAGGACGGCAAATACCACCTCGAAGGCGAAGGCCGCGTGCTTACGTCCGCTCAGCTCATCGGCTATTTCGAAGAGCTGTGCGCGAAATACCCGATCGTTTCCATCGAAGACGGCCTGGCTGAAGACGACTGGGAAGGCTGGATCGCGCTGACGGAAAAACTCGGCGACCGCGTGCAGCTGGTCGGCGACGATCTGTTCGTGACCAATCCGGTTCGTCTGGCCGAAGGGATCGAGCGCAAGGCGGCCAACGCCATCCTCGTGAAGGTCAACCAGATCGGCACGCTGTCCGAAACGTTCGAAGCCATCGAAATGGCGAAGCGCGCAGGATTCGGCATCATCCTCTCGCACCGTTCGGGCGAAACGGAAGATTCCACGATTGCGGATATCGCGGTTGCCACGAACGCAGGCCAGATCAAGACGGGATCGCTTTCGCGTTCCGATAGAATCGCGAAATACAACCAGTTGCTCCGCATCGAAGAAGAGCTTGGCCCCGCCGCGAAATACGCAGGCGCGGGCATTCTTCGCGCCAAGCCTGCCAAGGCCAAAGCCGCAAAGAAGGCCGCCTGATATGAATGCCGCCGAGCCGGAGCTGATTACGATAGAAGAGGTTCGTGATCGCGGCTGGCTCGGCGAAGTTTTTCAAGGCGTAACGGATGAGTTGATTGCGCATCCCATAAAACGCGTGTCTTTGGGAAACAAACTACCTAAGTCCGATATTAGCTTTGATGCGGATCTGGGAGATCCCCGTAGCGTTGAGAAACTTTTCAGAGCATATGACGAGTGCGAAAAGTGCGATCCTGATGAGGCCATCAGAATCGACGCAAAATTCAACGATCCGCGCTATCCTCCGGCATCGCCGGAAGAGATTGTCGAGATTTTCGAAGAGGCGCGCAAGTTTCCGCAAGGCGGGAGCGGGGCCGTCGGCACAATGCTACTGGCTGAAAAGCTGAAAACCGTGGTGGCGCAAAAGCTTCTGGATACGGGATATGGCGCGTATTTTATCGTTTAGCCTGTTTTAACGCCCTTTTAGAACTTTTTAAGGCTCTGCATTTATAGTGGGGGCATGAGTTACAGCTTTCCAAAACTGGAAAATGAAGCGCCGATTTCGAGCGCCGAGATCCTGAACGATTTCAACAGGATGGCCAGCGTCCCCACATACGAAGTGAAGGGAGTTGTTCTGCGGGCCGGCTTTGGAAATCCGGAAAGCGAGAATTACGCGCCACCCGAGCCTGCCGTGCACATACGCGTTAATATTCCCACTATGAAAGAGGAAGGCGGTGTTGTTTATCCCAGCGGGTCTTCAAAGAATTTTTCCCGCCTTTATTCGCGTCAGGAGTTGCAGGATGAAATCGATTTTAAAAAACAGCAAGGCGACCCGATCTTTGAAAATGAAATCAAAGCCTATGAGCGCGGAATCGAAAAAATAGACGACGCGGTTAAAAACAAGGTCGATTTAGGCCCTGCGATGCGTGAAGGCCCTGTCGATATCGAGCCCGCAACGGCAGAACCCGAAAAACCGAAAATTCCGCAATTCAGGGTCAGCAGCCTTGGAATTGGCCAATAAAACCCCGCGGAATGCGGGGTTTTCTATTAAGCCTGAGGAGAGCGTGGACGAAACGCGTAGAACTTTTCATACAGGTATAGATTCATGGCGTTGCGGTAATTGACCGGAAAGCGTTCCTCATTCACCCTTTTGTGTGCCATCTTAAAAGAGAATACATTGAAATCCACATTGTCGCGGTAATCCTCTGTACGGCTACGACTTGTTTCAAATTTGGCGATGTCCTTTTCATCCAGCCCAAGCATTTTCTGCAACGGATCAGGATAGGCATATCTGCCTTTTGAATAGTCGTTCAAGATTTTTTCTATCGATTCTTCATCGTAGTAGAAACGCTGGCCGGTTTTTGAAGCGTTAAAGGCGTAGATGATCGTGCCGCGCGGGCAGTTTTCAACGTCCCTTGCATTATAAAAGGCGTAGCTAAAAAACAATTCACAATCCCACTTGGGGATGGGCTTTTCCAACTGGATCTTCTCGCGCGGAAATTCGTGCGGGAAGGTGGCGTGGAGAAAGGATTTTGCCAAATTAATCATGCGCACGTTTTACGGAAAAGAGAGCGCGGGGTCAAGGTTTATTCTTAGCCGCGTTTATGAAGTTTTTCCGCTTCGGGTGTCAGGACATCAATAAAATCTTCCATCTCATAGAACGGACGGATTTCGATTTCAGATGGACCCAGCATCGGATTGGGGCATTTTTTGACCCATTCGACGGCTTCGTTCATGTCTTTGACGTTCCAGATCCAAAAACCGGCGACGAGTTCGTTGACGTCTTTTGTGAACGGGCCGTCAACCACCGTGCGGCTGGCACCGTCGAATTTCACGCGCTTGCCGTGCGAGGTCGGTTTCAATCCGTCGCCGCCCTTCATGATGCCCGCTGCGATCAATTCCTGATTATAGCGTCCCATATCGATAAAGAGCTTTTCCATTTCGGGGCCGGAAATGTTTCCGGCTTCGCTGTCTTTCGTTGCCTTTACAAATACCATTACGCGCATGTGGGGCTCCCTTTAAAGAGGTTCAAACGTACGTAAAGGATAAGAGGTTCCCACCAACGGGGCAAGGTGGCCATGCGAAGGTAGTGTTTATCGCGCTCTTTTTATCTAGGCAAAGCTTCCATCCGGCAAAGATGTTTGCCTTCGGTCACGAGCAAGACGCCGCCGACCAGTGTTGTCTGGCCCGCGCCGCCTGTTTCCATGAGCGCATGTCTCATGCGGCTTTGCGTGCGCGCCGAGCATTCCTGATATTTCGAAAGATCGGGAGAATCCATTGTTGCGCAGGCGCTTGCGCCCAAAGCGGCGAGGCCGGAAAAAATGATTTTCAGTTTATTTTGCATTAAGGGAAAGATAGCAAGGCTTTCCCTTGTATTCAACCCAGCCTTGTATTTTTTGGACTTTTGCACCGCGGGCCTGCATGTCGTTGGTAATGTCGTCTTTAAGGATTTGCGGGCAAATCTGCTTTTCACGCGGATTTTCAGGGATGCTCAAAAGCGCGAAGATGCCGCTTAATCCGACGACAGCAAGCAGAACATCTTTATAGGATTTATTTTCGCTCATTATTTTTGACTAAAGGACATGTAGCAGGGCTTGTTGTTGACAACGATATTCGCGTAGCCGTCTTTGACTTGGATGCCTTGCGCTTTGAAATTCGCGTTCACGGCATCCGTGATTTTTGCGGGGCAGATTTGCGGCCCGGCGTTTTTGCGGTCTTGGATGCCTGCTATTGCGAGGCCACCTACGGCCAAAAGCGTTACGGCCAAAAATTCTCCGGTATATGCTTTCATGAGATAATCTCCTTAGAATTACAAATTAAACTTGTTGCCGTTCGGGTAGTAACGCTCGACGAAGGATTGATATTTTCCGTGTGCGATTTCTTTACGGGCATTCAGGCGTTCGATGCTTTGCGGCGGCGGCGGCGTGTAAGGCTGGCTCACGATACGCTTGCATGTTTCGAGAACTTCTTCGAACGTCAGGGCGAGGTGATTGTCATTGTTTGCTTGCATGGGTCGTTTTTACGGAAATAGTGATGAAAAGTCCAGAAAAATCGTCAAAAAAGATTTGCGAATCGGATGAATCACTTAGGGATGATGTTCTCAATTTGTTTCCACATAACTCTTTGATTCCTTTTGAGGATTTGTTTGACCCGATGACTCAAACGTGATTCATTAAGAAACGTGAAGCGACTCATCGAACAAAGATATGTTTTCCGCCAGAACCTGATCATCGTCATCGGGATCTGCTTGAGCTTTTATTTCTGTTATCACTTGATTGCAGGGGAGCGCAGTTATCTTCGTTTGATCTCGCTCAACCACCAGATTTCCCAAACCGAAAAGCAATATGAAACCAGGCTGGCGCAACGGGAATCCCTTGAGCACAAGGTCGTCATGATGCGTCCAGGTTCTGTGAACCGTGATTTGCTTGAGGAGCAGGCGCGTTCGGTCCTCGGTTTTCATTACAAGGACGAGAAAGTTTTGATCAAGTCTTCCAATTGATCCGAACGATTGTTTCGCATTCCGAAAAAATCCCATATATATCAGAATGTTGCGTTGCACAAAATCGCTTTTCCTCTGGCGCGGTCTTTGGAAATGTTGTAATTCCCTAACGGACGCGATCCAAAAATGTAGCTGATAGAGACAAGGTAAGATCACCGTGAGCACAGCCAAAAACAAGCCTGCCAAAAAGCCCGCCCTGAAATCCGTTTCCAACACATCGCCCGAGCCGACCGCCGACGAGATGAAAAAGCTCTACCGCGAAATGCTTTTGATCCGACGCTTCGAAGAAAAAGCCGGACAATTGTACGGGATGGGTTTGATCGGTGGTTTCTGCCACCTTTATATCGGACAAGAAGCCGTCGTGACGGGGATCAATTCGGTACAGCAAGAAGGCGATACGGTTATCACAACATACCGCGACCATGCGCACATGCTGGCGTGCGGAATGGAATCCAAAGGCATTATGGCCGAATTGACAGGCCGCAAGACGGGCTATAGCCGCGGTAAAGGCGGATCGATGCACATGTTCAGCCAAGAGAAAAACTTCTTCGGTGGTCACGGGATCGTCGGCGCCTCGACGGCGCTCGGCACCGGACTTGGCTTCTACCACAAATATTCCGAAGACGGCGGCGTGGCCGTTGCCTACATGGGCGATGGTTCCGCAAACCAAGGTCAGGTGGCCGAATGTTACAACATGGCGGCGCTGTGGAAACTGCCCGTGCTCTTCGTCATCGAAAACAACCAGTACGGTATGGGTACATCCGTATCGCGCTCATCCGCCGGCAAATTGTACCAGCGCGGTTCGGGCTACGGCATTCCGGGCGAGCAGGTGGACGGCATGGATGTCTTCACCGTTCAGGCCGCCGCGCGCCAAGCGATCGACTATGTGCGTTCCGGCAACGGCCCGTATATCCTAGAGGTCATGACATACCGCTTCCGCGGACATTCGATGTCCGACCCTGCGAAATACCGCACGAAGGAAGAGGTTGATGATTTCAAAGGCAACAAAGACCCTATCGCAAACTTGCGCGTGCGCATGCTCGAAGACGAGGGCGTGCCCGAAGACGCGCTGAAGGCGATTGAAAAGGAAATCAAGGAGATCGTGAATGAAGCGGCGGATTTCGCCACGCAGTCTCCCGAACTGGACGAGTCCGAGCTTTGGACCGATGTTTTGATTGAGGTGAAGTAAGAATGATCCTGGCCAGAAAGAGTTTTTTTCTATTCTGGCTGGGTGTTGTGTTTGTTGGTGTCAGTTTACTTTTTTTTACTCACGCCCTTGCACTGGATTTTAATAGGGAAGCCAAACGAGACTTATCCTGAATTGTTTTGGCTTTTTGTTGGTCTGCCCGTGTCGGCTTTTTTGACGGTTATCGGGTTGATCGTAGGTTTAATGTTAGAGAAGAAAAAATAAGGTTAAAGTAAATGCCGACAAATATTCTCATGCCAGCCCTTTCCCCGACCATGACGGAAGGCAACCTTGCTAAATGGCACAAAAAAGAAGGCGATACGGTGAAAGCCGGTGAAGTGATCGCGGAAATCGAAACCGACAAGGCGACGATGGAAGTGGAAGCCGTGGATGAAGGTATCCTCGGTAAAATTTTGGTTGCCGCAGGCACACAGAATGTGTCCGTCAACACGCCGATCGCTACGTTGCTGGCCGATGGCGAGACGAACGACAACAGCGCGGCAGGCCCGACGCCCGTGAAAGACGCGCCGAAGAAAGAAGTTGCTGCTGATGCCCCCGCGAAGGACTGGGCTTTTGCAGATCAGCCAAAAGGCGCGAATGTCGAGAACCGCGATATCCTGTACGCGCAAGGTGTGATCATTGAGCCGCCTGTGTTCGACGAAGCGAAATTCATGGCGAATACGAAAACGCAGACCGTGCGCGAAGCGCTACGCGATGCGATGGCCGAAGAAATGCGCGCGGATAAAAACATCTACATCATGGGCGAGGAAGTGGCCGAATACAACGGCGCGTACAAGGTCACCCAAGGATTGCTGGATGAATTCGGCGCAAAGCGTGTGATCGACACGCCGATCACCGAGCATGGTTTTGCCGGTATCGCCGTTGGTTCGGCGTTCAAAGGATTGAAGCCGATTGTCGAATTCATGACGATGAACTTTGCAATGCAGGCCATCGACCATATTATCAACTCCGCGGCCAAGACATTATATATGGCTGGCGGCCAGCTGGGATGCCCCATCGTGTTCCGCGGTCCGAACGGCGCGGCAAGCCGCGTGGGCGCACAGCACTCGCAATCCTATGCGTCATGGTACGGCCATGTGCCGGGCTTGAAGGTGATTGCGCCGTGGTCGGCGTCGGATGCCAAAGGTTTGATGAAAGCCGCGATCCGCGATCCGAACCCCGTTGTCATCCTCGAAAACGAAATCATGTACGGACAATCCTTCGAAGTGCCGACGGATGAAGATTATGTGATTCCAATCGGCCGCGCGAAGATCGAACGCGAGGGCAAGGACGTGACGATCGTGGCGTACTCCATCATGGTCGGCAAAGCGTTGAAAGCCGCCGAGATGCTGGCCGAAGAAGGCATCGACGCAGAAGTCATCAATCTGCGCACCATCCGCCCGCTCGACCGCCATACGATCATCGAGAGCGTGAAGAAGACAAACAGACTGGTCTGCGTGGAAGAAGACTGGCCGTTCGCAGGCGTAAACGCTGAGATCGCCGCGCTCGCCATGGAGCATGCGTTCGATTATCTGGATGCGCCGGTTGCCCGCGTTAACGCGGCTGACGTGCCATTGCCGTACGCGGCTAACCTTGAGGCGCTGGCTCTGCCGCAGGCCGAGCACATTGTGCGTGCCGCCAAGGATGTTTGCTACCGGTAGCGTTCGTCGGGTCGAGTTCCGACAAGAAAGAGAGAATACTGCGGTGCGTTGCCGGATCAGGCATACGGTTTGATTTTAGGGCAACGCAAACTACATCGCCGAATTTCTCTTTCAATGTCTGCTTCGAGACAAGTCCATGATTCAGGGCGGCGGCGAGAAGGGTTCTAAATTGCTCGGGGCAGCGCGAGCTTATTGCGCGCTCTGCGTTACGAGGGATCAGATCCAGCGGCATTTTCGGCGTCGTAGCGTCAGGGAGGGCGGGATCAAAATTGACTTGGGCTTCGTCGAAAAGATGGCTCTCTGGTCTAAACATAAAATTACGCTCCTTTATTGTCATAAGCAGTATAGGGGCAACATTAGGAAGTCAACATTTAAAACTGTAACGGAAAAAACAGGAACGATCATGACCATTAAAGTCTTAATGCCCGCTTTGTCCCCAACGATGACGGAAGGGAACCTCGCCAAATGGCACAAAAAAGAAGGCGACACGGTGAAGGCAGGTGAAGTCATCGCCGAAATCGAAACCGACAAGGCAACGATGGAAGTGGAAGCCGTGGACGAAGGCCGCATCGGCAAAATTCTGGTTCCCGCAGGAACGCAGGCCGTGAAAGTGAACGAGCCGATTGCGATTTTGCTGGAAGATGGCGAGAACGACAATGCGCTGAAAGAGGCAGGGAAAGCGGAAACACCGAAGGTTGCTGCCTCGCCTGCGCCTGCTCCGGCTGCTGCGCCTGTTGCTTCTGCCTCGCCTGCGCCTGCTCAGGCTCCGGCCAAAAATATGGGTAGCCGTGTGTTTGCCACACCGCTTGCAAAGCGTTTGGCGCGCGAGGCGAATATCGATTTGAGCAAGATACAAGGCTCGGGTCCGCGTGGACGCATCGTCAAAGCAGACCTGCAATCGCAAAACCTCTCACCTAAATCCTCTCCCGCGGGGAGAGGACCTGATGTCGCTCCGGCATTGTCCGCCGATGAAAAGGTCAACGCATTCGGCATGATTTATACCGAAGTGCCGGTCAATAATATCAAGAAGATTACGGCGAAACGTCTGGTGGAATCCAAATCCACCGTGCCACATTTCTATCTAACCATCGAATGCCGCATCGATGATTTGCTGGCGACACGCAAAGCGCTCAACGAAGGCGGCAAGGACAAGCTGAAAATCTCCGTCAACGATTTCGTGGTCAAGGCCTGCGCCATGGCGCTCAAAGCCTATCCGGCGGCGAATGTGTCGTGGAACGAGGCAGGTATTCACCAGTACAAGCATTCGGATATTTCAGTGGCGGTTGCCACGCCGAACGGTTTGATGACGCCGATCGTCAAACAGGCCGAAGGCAAGGGATTGGCCGCGATCTCGTCCGAGATCAAGGACCTTGCGGGACGCGCGCGCGATGGGAAATTGAAGCCAGAAGAATTCCAGGGCGGATCGTTCACCGTGTCCAACCTCGGCATGTTCGGCATTGCGAATTTCCAAGCCATCATCAATCCGCCGCAGAGCTGCATTCTGGCTGTGGGCGCAGGGATAGAGAAACCCTATGTCGAAAACGGCGAGATCAAAATCGGCACGTTCATGAGTTGCACGCTTTCAACCGATCACCGTACTGTAGACGGCGCTGTTGGTGCGGAATTTTTACAATACGTGAAGCGTTTCATTGAAACGCCAGCAAGTATGCTACTTTAATCAAGAAAGGAAATGACTATGAAATACGTTCTTTTGTCTGTTTTGTGTTTGCTCTCTCTTTCCGCTTGCAACGCGACTGTGCGTGACCGCGATACAAGCATTCATGTTAATGACGGCTATGGTGGCGGTTATGGCCATGGCGGATTTTGCCCTCCTGGTCAGGCCAAAAAAGGCAACTGCTAATCCATGATTATCGACCATCGCACCTACGATATCGTTCCGCGCCAGACGCCGAAGTTCATGAGCGTGTTCATGGCAAAAGCCGTGCCGATCATGAAGAAATATTTCGGCGAACCTGTCGGAATCTATCTGGTCGAGGTCGGTCCGCAAAACCAGCTGATTCATATGTGGTCGTATGAAAATTACGGCGACATGGAAATAAAACGCGCCGCTCGGGACAAAGATCCCGAGTGGTCGACGTACCTGAAGGAAACCGAAGGTTTGCTGGTAAAACAGGAAACGAAAATCATCCGGCCCAAAGAATAAGAAATGAAAGTCAGTTGGCATAAATTCGACGGCGTGGAAGCGCAGGTGTTTGAACCTGCGGGCGGGGCGTCGTCGGTTGTTTTGTTCTGCCCCGGATTTCCGGGTATGGGCGGAACCGTGTTCGAACAACGCCATGCGGCGGCCTTGGTTGAAGAAGGCTACGCGGTTTATGTGATTAAACACAAGGGCACAAAGCTGTCCGGTGGATTTGCTCCGATCCTCGTCAATAATGCGGCGCGCTTGATGGCAGGACGCAAGATCCGCGAGACGCATATCGGCGGCGGCGCGGCCACGATCACCGAATGGCTGGAAGAGCCGCTTGTGGCGCTCAACGTTTTAAGCACAAAATATGATTCCATTCACGTCATCGGCAATTCGTTCGGCGCGCTGTCGTCGCTATGGTCGATGACCTGCTCCGATGCGCCTATCGACAAGATAAAATCATTGCTGCTGTATGCGGGCGCGCAGGGCATGGATGCGGGAGATTTCGGCATCATGCGCATCTGGAAGCCGGAATATCTGATGGTGTCGCGCATTACGGACAAAGTATCCCTCAACGATCCGTTCGATATCGTGGCGACATTGAAGAACACGTATCATGCATTGCCGGACCGCGTAAAATCCCTGCCGGAACAGATTGCGATTACCTATCTGGTCGTGGAGCGCGACGAGCTGCTGAACGTAAACGACACGAAGGCATTTCAGGCCGCTATCGGCGGACGCGGAAAGATCGTGATGGATGCGGTGGACCATGCATGGCCGGAGCAGGGATTGCTCGCACACGATACACCCAATTATACAACTGAAGACTTACTGGCTTTGATTAGAGGATAAAATGTCTGAGAAGAATTTCGATGTAATCGTTATCGGCGGCGGCCCGGGCGGCTATGTGGCGGCGATACGCGCCGCGCAACTGGGTATGAAAACGGCCGTTGTGGAAGCAAACCATCTGGGCGGGATTTGCCTGAACTGGGGATGCATCCCGACCAAGGCGCTGTTGCGGTCTTCGGAAATCTATCATCTGATGAAGCATGCGGACCAGTTCGGCCTCAGCGTTAAAGGCGAGATTTCGTTCGATGTGAAAAAAATCGTCGAGCGGTCCCGTGGCGTGGCCAAACAATTGTCGGGCGGCGTTGGCCACCTGCTCAAGAAAAACAAAGTCGCCGTGTTCGATGCGTACGGCAAGCTGGCCGGCAAAGGCAAAGTGAGCCTTGAAAAAGACGGCAAGAAGATCGACGAGCTGACAGGCAAGCATATCATCCTCGCCGTCGGCGCGCGCGCCAGACAATTGCCGGGGCTGGAGCCGGACGGCAAGCTGATCTGGACATACCGCGAAGCGATGGTGCCGGACATGATGCCCAAATCGCTTGTCGTTGTCGGATCGGGCGCAATCGGTATCGAGTTTGCTTCCTTCTACAAAACGCTCGGCGCGGATGTGACGGTCATCGAGATGATGGACCGCGTGATGCCGGTGGAAGACGATGAAGTGTCCGCGTTCGCGCGCAAAGCGTTCGAAAAGCAGGGCATGAAAATCCTCACCGGCGCGGTCACGAAAAAGCTGGAAAAGGGCAAGGACAATGTGACGGTGCATGTCGAAGTCGGCGGCAAGGTTGAAAAAATTACGGCGGACCGCGTGATCATGGCGGTCGGAATTGCCGCAAACACGGAAAATATCGGCCTTGAGAATGCGCCGGGCGTAAAGCTGGACCGCGGGCATATCGTCGTCGATGAGTATCTGAAAACGGGCGAGGCGGGCGTATACGCGATCGGCGACTGCGTGGGCGCGCCATGGCTTGCGCACAAGGCTTCGCATGAAGGCATTATCTGCGTGGAGAAGATTGCGGGACAAAAAGACGTACATCCGATGGTCAAATCCAATATTCCGGGATGCACTTATTGCTGGCCGCAGGTGGCATCGGTGGGACTCACGGAACGCGCATGCAAGGAAAAGGGACTGAACATCAAGGTCGGAAAATTTCCGTTCATCGGCAACGGCAAGGCGATTGCGCTCGGCGAGCCGGAAGGCTTCGTCAAAACGATCTTCGATGCGAAAACGGGCGAGCTGCTCGGCGCGCACATGATCGGCGCGGAAGTGACCGAGCTGATTCAAGGCTACGTGATCGGCAAGACGAACGAACTGACCGAAGCCGAATTCATGCACACGGTGTTCGCGCACCCGACGCTGTCCGAGATGATGCATGAAAGCGTGCTGAACGCGTACGGAAAGACGATTCATTTTTAGAGGTTTTGCATCTTCCTGATTTTGCTCAATATTCGGGCCTGTTGAACTTCAGCCGGGATGGGCGGATTTCCTGCGCATATCAGCGGAACGAAATATTTGTAATTTTATATCCAACATGCTATATTGCATTGCAACAAGGTTAATGCGTAGAGGGTATAAAAATGGCAGAAAACAAGGTGATTTCAATCAACGACTCCATTGTGCAGGCGCAACAATGCGATGTGACGGCGGATGATATTCTGAACGAACGCGACCTCGAACTGGCCCATATGCTCTGGAACAACCAGACGATGGAAGCGGCCAACGATGTCCGCTTGATCAAGCACGAGCGCGCGCTCGAAAAATTCAGCAAAAAGGCGGCTTGAAACCGCCTTTTCCCACCCCACATTTTATAGCGTTTTCATCCCGTTTGGTGTATTCAAGAGGGCAAGATGACCTATAACCCCGACCTTCTGGACCGCGCTAAGCGCCACCCTGAAAAGCAAAAACGTCCGGATCGCCCGATGGGCAAGAAGCCGGACTGGATCCGCGTGAAAGCGCCGCAAGGCAAGGTCTATTCCGAAACGCTCGCCACCGTCAAAGGCTTGAAACTCACAACCGTGTGCGAAGAGGCGGGATGCCCGAACATCGGCGAATGCTGGGATAAAAAACACGCAACCTTTATGATTATGGGCGAGGTCTGCACCCGCGCTTGCTCTTTTTGCAACGTCGCCACAGGCAAACCCAACGAGCTGGACAAGTACGAACCTTTGCGCGTGGGCGTTGCCGTCGAGCAGATGGGATTGTCCCATGTGGTCGTTACATCGGTGGACCGTGACGACCTTGACGATAGCGGTGCAGACCATTTCGTCAAAACCATCGGTGCGATCCGGTTTAAATCGCCGGAGACGACGATCGAAATTCTTCCCGGAGATTTCCGCGGCAAGAAAGACGATATCGACGCGGTGATCCGCGCGCGCCCCGATGTATTCAATCACAACCTCGAAACCGTTCCGCGCCTGTATCCGACGATCCGTCCGGGCGCGCGGTATTTCCGCTCTCTGCGCTTGCTGGAACGCGTGAAGGAAGTGGACCCCAGCATCTTTACCAAATCCGGACTTATGGTCGGGCTTGGCGAAACCAAAGAAGAGATTGCGCAAGTCATGGACGACATGCGCGCCGCCGATATCGATTTCATCACTATCGGCCAGTATCTGCAACCTACGCCCAAGCATGCGCCCGTCGAGCATTTTTGGACGCCCGAAGAATTCGAGGGGCTCGAGAAGATGGCCCGCGCCAAAGGATTCCTGATGGTTTCCGCGACGCCGCTGACCCGTTCCAGCTATCACGCGGGAGACGATTTTGCGCGTCTTCGCAAAGCGCGGGAAGAAAAACTCATTAAAATGGCGGCGGAATAACCTTTCCCGACGGCTTTTCAATTCCGTCCGTTATGCTATTCTCTCGCCATGAGAATACTCTATGTCGGCTCGGCGCAAGGGCTTGAAAGAGCGGATAAATTCTATTTTACCCCGCAAAAACTGATCAACGGCTTTACCCGTCTTGGTCACAATGTCTATATGTTCCATGACCGCGACGTGGCGCGGTACTCCAATATTTTCAGATCGCAGCGCCGCGGCATCAAGGCGATGAATGCGAAGCTGATCGAAGACTGCAAATCATATCAGCCGCATATGATCGTTCTGGGCCATTGCAAGAATGTTTCCAACGACACGCTGGCGCAAATCCGCAAAATCTGTCCGGGCGTGCGCATGATGTACCGCAATGTCGATCCGCTCAACTCGCCCAACAACTGCGCGGATATCATGCAGCGCTCCGGCCATGTCGAAGGCATTTTCATTACGACGGCGGGGGAGGCGCTCAAGAAATTTTCCAACCCGAGAACCGTCGTGGGATTTATGCCCAATCCTGTCGATCCCGCGCTCGAGGTCAAGCAGGCGTTCGCCAACCCGAATGCCGATATCGATTTTTTGTTTCTGGGTTCTGTCCTTCGCGACCAGCATGATCATAGACAGGATACCGTGCAGTATCTTCTGGCCAACAAGGGCGATGTCAAAGTGCATATCGGCGGGGCGGGCGTGAATGAGGAACGCGTCTACGGCGCGGCATATTACGAGCTGCTCGAGCGGTGCAAAATGGGATTGTGCATGAACAAGACCGAGAACTACTACCTGTATGCATCGGGACGCATGAGCCAGTACATGGCTTCCGGCCTGCTCGGCTTCATTCCCGAAGGTCCGCAGTTCGAGGATATTTTCGGCACGGATTCCTTCGTATCATTCAAAGGCGATGAGGAAATGGTCGATAAAATAAAATATTACGCGGCCCATGATTCCGAACGCATAAGGATTGCACGCACGGGCTATGAAAAAATTCATGATTATTTCCTGACCGATAAAATATGTCAGTACATGATCGAGCGCGTGTTCGATCTGCCGCTGTCGATGGATTACAGATGGCCGACGCAGGTGTATTAACAATGAAGGCGGGGGCTTTGGAATTTTGCCGGGAACATAAGGCGGCTTTGCCGTTTCTAATATTGTTTACGGCTTCTCTTTTCCTGCCCTCAGCGTCGCTAAGGCTGGTTTTTTACATACTGGCTCCTTTCTTATGTAGCTTTCTCTACAAAGCCAGACACGAACTCAAGCCGTTTATTCAGACCCGCTCTTTTGCCTTTTTGATGCTCTATCTGGCCTATTTTCTGGCGTCGGGATTGTGGAGCGATAATTTTACCATCGGGGAAATGGTCAAGCTACTTCGCAATGTTGTGGGCATAGGCCTGTTTTGTACGGCGCTTGCCGTCGCCATCCCGCGCTTCAATTTTAATGTCAACAAAGCGCCGTTCTATTTCGCAGGCGCTTGTCTTGCCTGGGGCGTTTTGTGCGTCGTTCTTTTCTACGGCTTTGAAGGAAGAGAGTGGGAGGAACGACTTCAGGGGTTGGGTCGCTATGATAATTCGATCCATTTGGCCTTACTTTTTTGCTGTGCGACACTCGCTTTAATCTGCGCGTGGGACAACAAAGCCGAGCGCCACACCCTACAGATTTCAGGAATGATGGTAGGATTTCTGGCGCTGATTGCGCTGACGCAGACACGCAGCGCCTATGTTGGATTGGGTCTTTGCCTGTTGCCGATGTTTTTCTTCGGACATAAAAAATGCGTCGCGATTATTGTTGCTTTTGCTGTCTTCGCCATCGGGATTGTTTTCTTCTCGGGGCTTGTGCCTGTCGGAGAGCTTGGCAACAGGCTTGACAGCTACCGGTTCGAAATATGGAGCGAGGCGATAGAGGGAATTGAGCAGTTTCCTGTTACAGGGCATGGTGTTCTGGTTGAGCCGACATTTTTCGATCATGTTGTTAGAGCCCACAAAAATGGATTTTCTTCCACGCACAATGTTTTTTTAGGGCATGCGTATTTCGGCGGTTTTATCGGTCTTTTTCTCTTTTTGTGCATTTCGGTCAATATCGCCTATGTGCTACTAAAGCGCTATATGCAGGAAAGAGCTGCGGGCGCGTATTCCTATTCCTTACGGTTTGGAACGCTGATGATATGCCTTGTCTATGCGGCCAGCCTTTTCAATTTCGCCCATTACGTGGTGAATGTGCATGTGCAGTGGATTTTCTTCTGGGCGCCGTTTTCGCTGATCTGGTCGTTTGAGGCCGCAAACGCAGGCGCGGGAAGGCCTGTGCATGCTTAAGCATATCGAGCAGAAAAAACTGCCCTATACATCCGAGCAAATGTTCGATCTGGTGGCAGACGTGTCGCGGTATCAGGAATTCGCGCCGTGGTGCATCGCCAGCCGGATCAACAAACGCGAAAGCGGTGAGATTTTTTATGCCGATCTTGTTGTGGGCTATAAGATGTTCCGCGAACGGTTTACATCGCGCGTACATCTAGAGAGGCCGCGCCGGATTCATATCGAATATCTGAAAGGACCGTTGAAGAATTTGAGGAACAACTGGGTTTTTTCGGATGCCCCAGACGGCGGCTGCATCATCGATTTTTCCGTAGAGTTCGAGTTCGGCAATGTGGCGTTGCAGGCTATCGCCAATATGTTTTTCAACGAAGTCGTTAAACGCATGGTCGGCGCATTCGAAGCGCGGGCCAAGGATTTATACGGCTGAGGCCGTCTTTTTTCCTTCCGGCTTGATTTTTTCGCCGTCCAGAGCCGGATAGCGCAAAGACAGAGAAATTCTGCGCTCCGGCGGCTCGCTCAACAAGATTTCATCTTTTACGCTGCGATCGACGCGCGCGGCATCGAGGCCGGAAAGATGCATAATTCCGATCGGCTCGTGTGGCAGGTACGGTTCCACGAATTTTTCGAGCTTTTCATCCCAGCATGGCTTTGTCGTGCAACGCCAATTGCACCAAGATGGCAGAAATTCCACCTTGTATTTTTCCAGATAGATGAGCATGCCGAGGGTGAGTTGTTCGGCGGTGAAGACTTTGCCTTTTTCAAGCGCCTTTAGAATGAGTTCCTGCCAGCGTTTCCAATGCGGTGCGTCGGAACGCATGGCGAAGATTCCGGCGTTGACGGTAATAAAAGGAAAAAGACTACGCGCAATTTTACCTGAAAAAGCGATCTTTGCATTGCTGTAATAAAAACTTTTGGGCTTGAATGGAAACGGTCCGATCCATGACAGGCGTGCGGCTTTTGGCAGGGCGCGGTCAGCTTGCGGGACGACGGCAAGCGCGCTACGCTCGGCGCCTTTGAGGAATAAGGATACGGCCTTCCAGTCCTGCACCCATATGTCCGCATCCATCCAGCAGATGATGTCGTATCCCGGAAAATAATCAGGCAGAAAAGGGCGCGAGATGCAGGATTTCAGATATTCTCGGCCGCGAATACGGCTTGCCGGTATCTTTGCGGGCCAATGCGTTTCCTTGACGATGCACCCGATGGAGCGGAAATAATCAAGTTCTTCTTCGGTCATGCCGGCATTGAGGATGCCGATATCCATGCCGCTGCTTTCAGGATGTGCACGGACAGAATGAACCCATTCGGTCAACATCGGGAAATATTTGCTGTCGCCGGAAGAAACGAAAATGACTTTGCTCATGCGATTTTTCCAAAGGATGAAATGAGATGGGTAAGGGCTTGTTCAAGCGTTTGCTGACGGATGGCCATGCGGTCGCCGTCAAAGATATGCCGAAACACTTGCGTATTTTGATCCCGCTGCGCGATGCCGATGTACACAAGGCCGACGGGCTTTTCATCGTTGCCGCCCGTTGGGCCTGCGATTCCGGTTACAGAAACAGCGATATCGGCGCGGGAGTTTTTCAAAGCGCCTTGCGCCATCTCGGCGGCAGTTTGTTCGGAAACGGCGCCGTGAATTTGAAGGGTCGGAGGGACGACGCCAAGCTCTTCGATTTTTGATTCATTCGAATATGTCACAAAGCCGCGTTCGAACACGGCGCTTGAACCTGCGCGGTCTGTCATGGAGGCCGCGATCATGCCGCCTGTGCAGGATTCCGCCGTAACAAGGCGCATGTTTTTATCAAGCAACAGCAAAGTAAGTTCTTCAACCAGCGAGTGCATAATGATGTATCCCCCATAGGCAAAGCGCGCCAAGCATTCCGGCGGCAATGTCATCGAGCATGACGCCTGCGGCGCCGCCGATGTTTTTGTCGAGCCATGAAACCGGCCATGGCTTCAATATGTCGAAAAAGCGGAATAATAAAAAGGCCAGTATGATGGATAGAGGGCTTAGCGTGCAGGCAAGAAGCGTGATCCATATTCCGGCAGCTTCGTCGATGACGATCATGGAATTATCATGAGAGCCGGACATTTTTTCAAATTCCGCCGAGGCCCAAAGACCTATGGGAATGAGTAGTGCAATGGCGAGCAACAGCGCGATCTGGCCGCCGAGCGCAAGAATGATCACGCCGACAGGCAGGGCGCCCAGCGTTCCCCATGTTCCGGGACCGGGACGCATCAGGCCGCAGCCTAGCCCCGTGGCAACCCACAGCGCGGGGTTTTTGAAATCGAGTTTTTTCAAAAGCTCAGGATCGGGCGGTGCGATTTTCAATGACATGGAAAGAGTATTTCACACTCGGGGCGGGCTGTCACGCCGCCGGAAAGGCAACGCTTGCCACGGCTTGCGCCACGATTCCTTCTTTGCGTCCCGTAAAGCCCAGTCCTTCGGAGGTGGTGGCTTTCAAGCCCACGCGGGACGGTTCGATGCCAAGCATGCCGGCGATGCGGACTTGCATCGCTTCGCGGTGCGGGCCGATTTTCGGCGCTTCGGCAATCACGGTGATGTCGGCATGAATGATGCGGCCTTCGCGGGCGCGGACGCGGCGGACGGCTTCTTTGAGGAAGATCTCGCTGTCGGCATTTTTCCATTGCATGTCGGATGGCGGGAAAAGCTGGCCGATGTCGCCTTCGCCGATCGTGCCGAGTAGCGCATCGGTCAAGGCATGCAAAACGACATCCGCATCGGAATGGCCGAGCAGTTTTTTCTCATAGGGGATGTCGATTCCGCCCAGACGGATTTTATCGGCGGGCGCGGGATCGAAGGCATGGACGTCATAGCCGAAGCCCGTGCGCGTTTCCAGCTGCGGTAGCAAAAGCCGTTCGGCCATCTGCATGTCTTCGTTCGTGGTGATTTTGAAATTGTCGCGCGTGCCGGGGATCAGCGCGACATTTTCGCCGATGGCGGCGATCAATCCTGCATCGTCCGTAAAGCGGTCATCGTTGCGGAAAAAATCATGTGCTTTTTTCAAGAGATTGATTTTGAAAGCCTGCGGGGTTTGCACCGCGCTGATTTTATCGCGGTCGAACGGGTTGTAGTCCGCATCGACGAGCGTATCGGCGATCGGCATGGCAAGCGTGGCGGCAAGACTGGCGCTCATGGCGTCCAGCAGGGCATAGATGGATTCCTGAGAGACGAAAAGTCGCGCGGCATCGTGGATCAGGACCATGTCTTCTTGTTCGGACGGTGAAAAAGCCGACAGGCCGTTATAGACGCTTTGCTTGCGGGTTTTGGCTCCGAACACGGGCGGGGCGATGTCCAGCCCCTGCATGGCTTCGGCGTAAAAGGCCGCATGCTCCGGGTCTATAATCACGCGGATGGATTTAAGGCCCTGTATTTGAATGAATTTTTCGACCGTGTGGCGCAGGATCATTTTTCCGCCTATTTTGCGGTACTGTTTCGGCAAGGACAGGCCCGTGCGCGTCCCGCTGCCGGCGGCAGGAATGAGGACGTGGAAGGCAGGACTGGTCTTAATTGCCATATTCTTTCTCTTGCGTTTTGGAGCCAGAATGTGGATAGTCAAAAACTCCAAAAAGGTCAATTATTTGTAGTATGATCCGGCAATGGCGTTAACTCCGCAAATCAGCGACGAAACCAAGGTCACAAGCTCCAAGGGCGGGCTGACGCTGTGGCGCGCGCTCGAACGCGCAACGGTCGGCCCCGACAGCTGGATCGGTTCGATCAGCTGTTCGGTCTTCCGCAAAGGATGGAGCGGCCGTCTGGCGCTGATATTGATCGCCGCCATCATCGCCAGCGGCGCGGCGACCTATGCGGCGCTTTCGGAAACGCCGCCGTTCGGCAATGATCCGGATACGGTGATCTGGCTCTTGAACCTCGATCTGGTCATCATGATCTTGCTGATGGGATTGATCGCGCGCCGCTTTGCCAAATTGCTGAGCGGACGCAAACGCGGGCTAGCGGGATCAAAGCTTCACATCCGTCTGGTCGTCATTTTTTCCGTTATGGCAGCAGCGCCTGCGGTCATTATGGCGATCTTTTCGACCTTCTTCTTTCATTTCGGCGTGCAGGCATGGTTTTCTGACCGCGTGAAAACAGCGGTTGAATCTGCACAGATGGTGGCGGAATCCTATCTGGAAGAGCATCAGCAGGTCATCAAGGCGGATATTCTCGCCATGGCGAACGACCTCGACCGCCAGTCGGCACTGTACTACGAGGACCGCGAAAAATTCGACTCGTTTCTTGAAACGCAATCATTCATGCGGAATTTGTCTGAGGTCATGATCTTCGACGGCCGCGGAAAAATCCTCGCGCGGACAAACCTGACGTTCACCCTGACGTTCGAAGGTCTGCCGGATATCACGCTCAATCAGGCGCGGGACGGCGAAGTTGTCCTGATGACGGGGAAATATGAAGACCGTGTACGGGCGCTTGTGAAGCTCAACAATTATGCCGATGCGTATTTGTTTGTTGGGCGTATGGTCGATCCGGTTGTTTTAAGCCAGTTGGACAAGACGAAAAAAGCGGCGACGGCGTATGAAACGCTTTCGCAGAAAAATTCGAATTTGATGGTCACGATCACGCTGATCTTTATCGTTGTGGCTATTATGTTTTTACTGGCCGCAACATGGTTCGGGATTATTCTGGCGCGGCAGCTCGTGACGCCGATCGGATCGCTGATTACTGTATCCGACCGCGTGCGTGCAGGGGATTTAAGCGCGCGGGTGGAAGAGGGCGAGCAGATCGACGAGTTCGATTATCTGGCGAAATCCTTCAACCGCATGACGATGCAGATTCAAGAACAGCGCGACGAAGTTATGAGCGCGAACCGTCAGCTGGAGCAACGCCGCCGCTTTACCGAAGCCGTTCTGGCGGGCGTTACGGCAGGCGTCGTCGGCGTGGATGCCAAAGGCGTCATTACACTGGTGAATGCATCGGCTTGCGATTTGTTCGGGACGGAGCAGGAAAAACTGATCGGCCGTCCGATTATGGATGTCGTGCCGGATATCGGTCCGTTGCTGGAGCAGGCGCAGCAGCGGCAGGGAAAAATTCTGCAATCCGAAATTCCGATGCTGTCCAAGAAAGATATGACGCGCCGGACGTTAATGGTGCGCATTTCCATCGATCGCGTGAATGACGAGATCAAGGGTGCAGTTCTCACGTTCGACGACATCACGGAAATTCAGGCGGCGCAACGGAACACGGCATGGTCGGACATTGCGCGGCGTATTGCGCACGAGATCAAAAATCCGCTGACGCCGATACAATTGTCCGCCGAGCGCTTGAAGCGCAAATACATGAAAGAGATTGCAAGCGATCCCGAAACTTTTGCGGAATTGTCCGACACGATCATCCGCCATGTCGGCGACATCGGGCGCATGGTCAGCGAGTTTTCGGATTTTGCCAGACTGCCGGAGCCGTCGCTGAAGGAAGAAAATTTGCCGCTACATATTCGCCAGACTCTGGTCTTGCAAAAAGAGGCGCACAGCGATATCGACATCAAGATCGTCGATAAATTAGGCGACATGCATATTATGTGCGATGCACAACAGATTCGTCAGGCTTTGGTCAATCTGATCCAGAACGCCGTGGATTCCATCCATGAAAAAGGCGGAAAAGGCCGGATAAACGTGCTGATGACCCGCGACGAAGCCGATGAGCATTGTATTATATGCGTTTCCGACAGCGGTTTAGGATTGCCGAAAAACGAAGATCCTTCTCGTCTGACGGAGCCGTATGTTACGCATAAAGCGCGCGGCACCGGTTTGGGACTGGCAATCGTCAAAAAAATTATGGAAGACCATGGCGGGCGGCTTGTGATAGGCAGTCCGGAGTGGATAAAATCCTTGGAAGGATGGGATGATTTGGGCGGCGCGAGCGTTAGCTTCGTTCTGCCGTTACCCGAGGCAAAATCCAACAGCCGCAACAAGGCTGCGTAAGAGTTAGGTTTATGAGCATAGATATTTTAATCATCGACGACGAAAACGACATCCGCAAGCTCATCAAGGGCATTCTGGAGGATGAGGGCTATGCGACGCGTCAGGCGGAAAACTCAAGCAAAGCTCTTGCCGAAGTAAATGCGCGGGTTCCGGATTTGATGATTTTGGATATCTGGTTGCAGGGAAGCGAGCTGGACGGGCTGGAAATTCTCAAGCACGTGAAAAAAGACAATCCCATGTTGCCCGTTATCATGATTTCCGGCCACGGAACGATAGAGACGGCCGTGAGCGCGATCAAGATCGGCGCGTATGATTTTATCGAGAAACCGTTTAAATCGGACCGCCTGCTTTTGATGATTGAGCGCGCGTTGGAAACGGCGCGTCTAAAAAAAGAGAACGAGAGTTTGAAGGAAAAGCGCGATGCTCCCGTAAAAATGGTCGGCGCCTCCGCTTTGATGAACGGCATTTCCCAAGCTTTGGAAAAAGTGGCGGGCGCGAACAGCCGCGTTTTGTTTACCGGCGAGGCCGGCACGGGCAAGGAAGTGGCGGCGCGGACTCTTCACAAGCTTTCTAGCAGGAAGGACATGCCGTTTATGGCGCTCAATTGCGCGATTCTACATTCCGACAGCCTTGAAGAAGAATTGTTCGGCATCGAGGATTCCAAAGGCGTACAGCAAGGCATTATCGAACGCGCGAACGGCGGAACGCTTCTTCTGGACGAGGTGGCGGATATGCCGCTCGAGATACAAGGCAAGATCGTGCGCATTCTGCAGGAACAGAAATTCACGCGCCTGAAAGGGCATACGCCCGTACAGGTCGATGTCCGCATTGTGGCGGCGACATCGCGTAATCTATCGGACGCCATTGCCCGCGGGGATTTCCGCGAGGATTTATATTACCGCCTGAACGTCGTTCCCGTGCATATTCCCGCACTGGCCCAGCGCCGCGAGGATATTCCTGCGCTCGGCCAGCATTTCATCGAGCTTTATTCCCGCCAGTCCGGCCAACCGATGCGCGAGCTTTCGAAGAATGCCGTGATTGCTTTGCAGGATTATGATTGGCCGGGAAATGTGCGACAGCTTCGCAACGTCATCGAGTGGGTGATGATTATGGGCGGCGCCGTCAAAGACCCGATCGAGAAGAAAGACCTGCCGCCGGAAATTACAGGGGAGGCGCCGACGGGCGAGAGCCGCACCGCCGCGATGCAGGACTATCTGACCTATCCCTTACGCGAGGCGCGCGAAGCGTTCGAGCGCGATTATCTGGAACGCCAGCTTGCGCGTTTCGGAGGGAATATTTCCAAAACGGCCGCGTATGTCGGCATGGAACGGTCTGCGCTACACAGAAAACTCAAGACGCTCGAGCTTTCCAACGGCGACAAAGGCGACGACGATTCCGCTGCCGAACTCAAGCGCGCCGTGTAGTCATGAAAGCTGTTTTTTTTGATTGGGACGGCACGCTTGTTGATAGCTTGCCCTTGCTGTTCGCGGCGCATAACCATGTTCGCGCGAACATGGGCCTGCCGTTGTGGACCCGCGAAGAATATGCCGAAGCGATTGTCTATTCCACGCGCGAGCTTTATCCGAAAATCTATGGAGAAAAATCGGAAGAAGCTCAAGAGATGCTGTATAGCTACGTGCAGGAAAACCATCTCAAAGAATTGATTCTTATCGAGGGCGCGCGCGAGGTCTTGGAATATCTGGCGGAAAAAAGCGTTCCCATGGGGCTTGTCAGCAACAAGCGTCACGATGTCTTGCGCCGCGAGGTAGAGCATTTGGGCTGGCAGAAATTTTTCGGCGTATACAACGGGGCTGGCGCGGCGCCGCGAGACAAGCCCTCGGGAGAGCCGATCCTCTATGCGATCGGTCTTCATCCCGACAAGCCAGATATCGGAAATGTGATTTATGTCGGGGATACGGAAAGCGACCTGAGCGCGGCAAAAGAGGCCGGATGCCCTGTGATCTTCATCCGCCACGGCAAGGACGCGGAAGCGCTGATTTCCCTCTATAAACCCGCCTATGTTGTTGATTCCCTTGCCGAACTTAAGGAAGTTCTTATAAAGACTTTATAGGACTCGTTCGCAAAAAGTGGCTTGCCGACTGGGGATAACTCGTCTAAAACCTTAATAACACTACAACTTAAAGACCAGGGAAATCAGATGGCGGAGAAGGCACAAAACGTTCAGGACGTCTTCCTGAATAAAATCCGTAAAGAAAAAATGACGGTCACCGTCTTTCTCGTCAACGGCGTGAAATTGCAGGGCGTCGTGACATGGTTCGACAACTTCAGCCTTCTTCTGCGCCGCGAATCCCACGTCCAGCTGGTTTACAAGCATGCGATCTCTACGATCATGCCGGGCGGCCCTATCAGCTTCTATGAAGGCGAAGAGGCTGGAACCGACACGGGCGCGGCTTAATTCATTCTAAGTGTTAGAAACCGGCTTATCCAAAAAACCTGAAAAGGCGTTGATCATTCATCCCGTTTTGCCGTTGAAAACGGAAAAAGGAACAACGCGCCATCACCGCAAGATCGAAGATCTTCTGGAAGAGGCAGAAGGGCTGGTCCACGCCATTCATCTGCAAGTCAGTAGCACGCGTATTGCCAAGGTCGCGCGCATCAGCCCCGCGCAATTGATCGGCAAGGGCGCGGCCGAAGAAATCGCCAAGGCGGTGGAAGAAGAGCAGCCGGTTGTGGTTGTCGTGAATTACAAGCTGACGCCTGTGCAACAGCGCAACCTTGAAAAAGTCTGGAACGTGAAAGTGATCGACCGGACAGGTCTGATCCTCGAAATTTTCGGCGAGCGTGCGGCGACGAAAGAGGGGCGCATTCAGGTCGACCTAGCGTTGCTGGAGTATCAGAAGTCGCGGCTGGTTCGGTCATGGACCCACCTTGAGCGCCAGCGCGGCGGCGGCGGCTTTATGGGCGGTCCGGGGGAAACGCAGATCGAGCTTGATAGGCGGGCCATTACAGACCGCATCGTCCAGTTGAAAAAAGACCTGACGCAAGTACGCCGCACGCGCGAATTGGGACGCAAGAACCGCGAGAAGGTTCCGTTTCCCGTTGTGGCGCTTGTCGGCTACACGAACGCGGGTAAATCAACATTGTTCAACAAATTGACCGGCGCGAGCGTGTTTGCCGAAGATCTTGTGTTTGCAACGCTCGATCCGACCTTGCGCCGTTTGCCTCTTCCCAACGGCAAAATGGTAATTCTGTCCGACACGGTGGGATTTATCGCCGATTTGCCGACAACCTTGGTCGAGGCGTTCC
The DNA here is from genome assembly GCA_003241475.1 of Micavibrio aeruginosavorus. Lineage (GTDB taxonomy): Bacteria > Pseudomonadota > Alphaproteobacteria > Micavibrionales > Micavibrionaceae > Micavibrio_A > Micavibrio_A aeruginosavorus_A. Next base: position 7,612 of record QFQB01000008.1, on the reverse strand, counting down.
GTGCGACGCTCGAGCAGGTGCAGTACGCGGATATTATTCTTCATGTACGCGATGTGTCGAGCCATGATCACCCGTGGCAGCGGCAGGATGTCATCAATGTTCTGACGGAATTGGGCATCGATTACGATCATGACGAGCGCATTTACGAGGTTTTGAACAAGATCGATATGGTGTCCGAAGAAGATCTTGCCGATATACGCCGCGATGCGAAATTCAGCGAGGAGCGCGAGATTCTAGTTTCTGCGATAACGGGTGAAGGGCTGGATGCGCTTTTGGGGCAGATTGCCCGGCATTTGTCGCGGGCCGATGCTGTATGCGTCTACGATATTCCTTCGAGCGATGGAAGGGCGATGGCATGGCTTCATAAAGAAGGCGATGTCATGGAGCAAGCGGGCGAGGGGGGAAATATGCTTGTAAAGGTGCGTTTGAGCGCCGATAATCAGGGGCGTTTTGAAGCGAGGTTCCCCTATTCATGCCGAACATAGACATCAGCAAGGTTTCCGAGATCATCAAAGAAGTCGCCGCCGACAAGATCGCGCCGCGCTATCTGCAACTGGGCGACGGACATATCAAAACCAAAAGCGGCCCGACGGACCTTGTAACAATAGCCGATGAAGAAGCAGAAATCGAACTGACGCGCATTTTGAAAGACTTTTTGCCCGGATCGCAGGTGATCGGCGAAGAGGCCGTTTCCAATGGAAAAGCGGTCCGGCAAGACCTTCAAAGATCCGATGACTATTTCTGGATCGTCGATCCGGTGGACGGCACGCATAATTTTGCGCACGGCGTTCCGATTTTCGGGACGATGGTGGCGCTGGTGCGCAAAGGAGAGCGCATCGCCAGCTGGATATTTCAAATCCCCAAAGACCGCATGATTGCAGGCGAGAAAGGGGCTGGCATTCGTATTGACGGCGCGTCCTTTCAGCCGCCGCCCAAGCCTTCAGATGATGAAGATTTCAAGAATATGAAAGCCTTCATATCGCGCATGTTCATGCCGCCGACCATTCGTCCCTATGTCGATCAGCAAGTAACGAAGATGGCGGACGCATCCACGCACCGTTGCTGTGCGTGGGAGTATATAGAATTGATGGAAGGCGAACGCGCTTTTTCCGTCTATAAGCGCATCGAGCCGTGGGATCATATGGCAGGCGTTCTGCTGCTTGAAGAGGCCGGCTTTTATGTACGCAAATGGGATGGGCAACCTTATGGCGGAAGCGACCTGTCCGGCGGGCTGATCAATGCGCCCTCGGAAATATTGTGGGAGCGCGTTTACGAGACTTTTCTCAAGGAGCCGTTGAGGGCGAACCCGCCGCCGGGCTTTGCTGTGCGGTAAGCGATTTTTTCGCGGCAGTCAGTTTTGATTCCGCGCGGTCGATCGCAAAAACGGCAATTTGCGCAAAAACAGCTTTGGGATCCGACCAGACATTCGGCGGGCGGGAAATCCATTGCTTTTCGACATCGCCGACATTCAAAGCATAATCTTCCATCATGTGCCCGGCGTAATCCATGTTGCCGTCAACGACGCGGAATCCTCCGGCGGAATGCGGCGCGCCTGTCTTTCCATTTTGCCCGCGCAATGTCGGAGACGTTAATTCAACGGAGGCGGTGATAACGCGCGGTATGCCTGTTGTTTGCCACATATCCTTGTTGCAGGCGGTAAAAACTTCGGCGGCGGAAGAATAGTAATGATCGTATTTTGTGCCCGTGCGGCCATCAGGCGCAGCGGAATTGTAGAAGTGCTTATGCACTTTTCCATCTTCGGCGACAAAGCCGCATGCGGCGTACAGCGCGTTTCCTTGACCGGGCGCGCCGGCTTCGTACAGCGCAGCGCCTGCATAGGAAAGGGCGCCGGCAAGGGCGAGATTTTTCAATGTCATTGCTTTAAACGCCAAAGACAGCGGCAAGCGCAGCAGACTGGATTTTTGTTTTTCCTGTTCTATCGCAGATTGTTGTATTTGCGGCATGGGGCGGCCCTGAAAGATGTGGCCGTTGTGATCCACATGCAGGACGTTTAATTCCAAAACGTCGCCGGGTTGTTTTATTTCCGAGACGGCAATTATATCCTTGGATTTAGAAAGAAACATTCATCGCTCCCTTCGCCCAATTAAAACCGCGTGTCATAAGGTTTGCTGAGGCGCGCTCAAGGCTCCATTCGCTGTCGCTAATTGCTTTGGCTTGATTTTTCGCGCGCGCGTAATCGTTGCGCAAAGAGCGGATAGCCTGATCCTGCAAAAGCTTGTTGCCGAGCTTGCGGCCGCCTTCTTCCGTTTCGTTTTTTTCATTGCGGTGAACGTAGATGCCGCCGAGGGGAATTTTGTCGAAATTGTCCCGACCGTCGAACAAAACCCAATAGCGCACCTTTACATCATGGAGGCCGATGCTTTGATTTCTTTCGCCGATAGTGCTGATGCAGGCCTCCACCGCACTTTCGGGCGCTTTGGAATCGACCTGACGGCCGAAATAGGGGACCGCATCCTGAGGATACGGGGCATGGCTGTAAAAGGCGAAAGCCTTTCGGTCATCGTTTTCGATGCGGCATTCCACCGCGAGTTCTTTTTTGGGGGGCTTATGAGTGGCGACGGCGATGAAATTGAGCGCACAGCCGCCAAGACCTATGCCGATCGTCGTTTTGAAAAAAGTGTTTGCCAAGCCCATCATGATGGGCGCTATGTAAAACTAAATATTATGTTATGTCAATATAAAAGCATCAAAGCTTGTTCTTCTGTGCGGCCCAGATTTGCTCAAGTTCCGCCAAAGTGTAGTCTTTAAAATCCTTATTCGAGGCCTTAATATTTCTCTCTATTCCATTGAAACGATTGTAAAATTTCATGTTGCAGGCGGATAGGGCGGCTTCGCAATCTACGCCCATTTTGCGCCCCGCATTGACCACAACAAAGAGGAGATCGCCGAATTCTTCGGTTATTTTTTCGGGATTTTTCTGCTTAAGCTCTTCTTTTAATTCTGTAATTTCTTCCTGCAATTTGTCGAGGACCTGATCGAGAAGGGGCCATTCAAAGCCAACGGAGGCCGCTTTCTTTTGAAGCTTTTGGGCGCGCATCAGGGCAGGGAAGTTCACGGGCACGTCATCGAGAATGCTTTGCTGTTTTGCGGCTTTGGTAGCCTTTTCGCGCTTCTTGATTTCATCCCACTGCGCAAGGACGGCTTCGGATGTGTTTGCGGTAGCGTCGCCGAAAACATGCGGATGGCGTACGACCATTTTATCGACGACGCCAGCGGCGACATCTTCGAACGTGAAAAGATTTTTCTCCGTTGCCATTTGCGCGTGAAATACAACCTGAAGCAAAAGATCGCCGAGTTCTTCCTTCAAATCGTTAACATCGCCGCGCGCGGCGGCATCAGCAACTTCGTAAGACTCCTCGATTGTGTAGGGCGCGATGGATTTGAAATCCTGCTCAAGATCCCAAGGGCAACCGCCATCCGGATCGCGCAAAGATTGCATGAGCGCTATCAGGCGATCAATCGCCAGTTTTTGATCCGGTATTTTATGTTTGCCGATATTAACCTTTGGCGCGTTAACTTTTGTGGATTCAGTCATTGGCGTTTCCGAGCAAGCTGTTTGCTTTGTTATACGCGGCTTCGCGGGCGCGCCGCTGCGAGGCGGACTCGCGCTGACGATTGCTGCGCTGATTTTGCGAGACATCTTCAGAGGCTGTGCGGGATTCTTCTGTATTAACTTTTTCACTGCGTTGGCGGTTCTTGCGGCGTTCGTTGCGTTCCTTGTTGCGCTCGTGGCGCGTTTTGCGCGTATTGGTTTGCGTGTAGCCGTCTGGATTGTTCGAAAGATTCTCGGCGGCCTTATTGTGTTCAAATGTCAGGCGTTGATGGGTTTTGGTTTGCGCATAGGTTGTGAGTGGCAACGCGAGCGTTACAAGAAGCAGGCAAAGGAATGTTCGTATCATGCGTGTATCCGTTGGTGTTTGAGTCTGTGAGCGAGTTTAGCACGGGGATGGGTTTTTGAGCAGCTAAGCGCGCCATCTGATAATGTGATAATGTATATTATGACAAATAATATATCAGATTTTAAAATATGACCTTGAGCCTAAGATCCGTGCGGGTTTGCGTATGGCACTCACGTGCGCAACTAACGCTCCAACAACGCGTGCGTATAAGTATAACCATGAACAGTATCGTTATAGCAGATGGAGCTATGCCCCCTTAGCTCCGGATCGGCGAAAATAACTTCAACGTTATTGTTGCCGTTGCAATCAAACGTTCCTTTGTATGGGCAACCCTCTTGCGTGTCCGTCGGCAGGCTTGCGATGGGTGTAAGTATGCCGTTTCTTTTGTTCAGTTCTGTGCAGAGTTCTGGTGTTATTCCGCGGAGGATCATGACTAGGTCTGCACAGGACGCTTCTGTGCAGGTCGTTCCGACATTGGTGAGCGCTGCTGAGCCTGCGTAGTAATAGGTAGCCTGGTTCGTCCAGTTTTTATCCGGTTCATTCGCGACTGCGCCGCCGCCTGTGTTTGAAAACACATCGCAGTGGCCGTTAACAGGCGCATCCGGATTTTCGTGTAAAGTGCCGTCAACGACGCTTTTGAAATTCAGGGTTTCGAGGCTGCAACCGCCAAGATAGATGCGCGTAATGGCGGATTGTACGGAGATGGCATGATTGAAAATTTCGCTGGCAATCAGTTTCGTTTTTTCACTGGAGGCATCACCAGAACCTGACCGCGTTGTATAAGTTACCACGTAGGACAAGGCCGCAAACAGCGCGACGGCAATAAGAATCAGGAAAAGCATGTTCCCGGATTCCGCTTGTTTCCTCGATATTTTATTTTCCATAATTATTTGATATATGGTTGTTATATCTTAAATTTTAACACCATACCGTCATAGGCCGGAAGATAATTCTGCGGTAATTCCCGCTTTAGTGTGGCGTAGTCCATTGTCGGCGGCAAATGGGTCAAAAATACCTGCTTTGCCTTGATAACCGCGTTCATTTCAATGATCTCGCTTATGCTCGCATGCACGGGATTTTGCGGGCTATTGTGCCCTGCACCATCTACCACCCATATGTCGATACCTTTCAGCGCGTCAAAGGCACCCTGCCCGAGTGATTTAACATCGGTTGAGTATGCAATGCTACCCATGCGAAGGCCAAGCGACGTAAGGCTTCCGTGTGCTTGCGCGAATGGCAAAAAAGAAAGATCGCCGATTGAAAATTCTTTGTGGGGTGTCACAGCAACGGGCGTACAGACGGTAGGATAAAATCCGTCTTCGCTGTTTTTGAACATATACTCAAGACGCTTGTCCAGCGTGGCTTGCGTTTCCGGCAATGCATAGATGTCGAAGGTGCGCATGTTGTTAAGCCGTTGTAGCGTACGCAATTCGTCAAGTCCGTTGATGTGATCGGAATGCGCATGGGTGATAATGATAGCTTGCGGGCATTCCAGTTCTTCGCGGTTCATCTGGTCGCGGAAATCTGGACTGGTATCTACGACAACTAGCGTGTTCGCTGTTTTGAGGGCCACTGAAGGGCGTGTACGTATATTTTTCGGTTCGGCAGGATCGCAAGCGCCCCACCAGTTGCCGATGGTCGGTACGCCCGCAGAGCCGCCGCATCCCAATATAATCAGTTCGCCGTCCATGTTTTCTTTGCCTTGTTAAACAGCGTGAAAAAATTTTCTTTTGATCGCGATGCGACCGTTTGCTCGTCGATGCCGAGAAGATTTGCAAGATAGCGTCCGGTGTGTCCTACAAAAGCAGGCTCGTTTGTTTTTCCGCGAAAAGGTTCCGGCGCCAAGAACGGCGCGTCTGTTTCAACGAGGATGCGGTCCAACGGCACTGTTTTGGCGATATCCTGAAGTTCTTTTGATTTTTTGAAGGTGACGATGCCGGAAAAAGAGACAAAGAAACCCTCTTCCATCGCTTGTTCCGCCAATTGCGGTCCGGAAGAAAAGCAATGCAGGACGCCGCGCACTTTTTTTCCGCCAGCGTTTTCCGAACGAATGACGCGCATGATGTCTTCGTCGGCATCGCGGGCGTGGACGATCAAAGGCAGGTTCGTCGCGATGCAGGCGCGTATGTGCTTGCGAAAAGATTCTTCCTGATCGATGCGCGGAGAATGATCGTAATAATAATCTAGACCGCTTTCGCCGATGCCGATGATTTTATCGTTTGAATTTGCCAGCGCGATCAGTTTTTCGAGGGTGATCGCTTTTTCGGATTCCAGCCCTGCATCGTGCGGATGTGTTCCGATGGAGCACCAGACATTGTCCAGAGGTTTTACCAGAGCCAATAGATCATCGAATTCCGTAGCTATCTGGCAACAGATGGAAAGCATTCCATCAACGCCAGCAGATTTGGCACGCGAAACGATCGCACCGGCGGTATCGCCTTGCGCGTTCCGTTCGTGGTTCAGGTGGCAGTGCGAGTCTATCCACATGGGAAAATCCTTATGCCGCTTTCGGCTCCGGCTGAATGCGCGGGAAAACGCCTTCGGGCGCAGGCAACGGCGTTCCGGGTTTCAGCGCGTGTTCGTTTGATATATGCGCGTAAAGGCGTTTGTCCACCGGCGATGCAACCTGATCTAGCATTTTTGCCGTTGATTGCGGCACGACCGATTGCAGGCTTAGGGCAAGGCAACGGATGGTTTCAGCTAGAACGTAAAGCACAGTTTCCATGCGTTGTGTGTCTGTTTTTTTCAACGCCCAAGGCGCTTGCACGTCAATGTAGGCGTTGGCGTTGTAAACAAGGCGCATGATGCTTTCGATGCCGCGGTTAAAGGCAAAACGATCAAATTCCTTGCGAAGCTGCGGAACCAGATCTTCATGCGCTTCTTTCAAAAGAGCCTTGTCTTCGGCCGTGAAATTCCCCGGTGCAGGGACTTTTCCATCGCAGTTTTTGGCAATTTGCGAGAGCGTGCGCTGCGCAAGGTTGCCAAGCCCGTTGGCCAGATCCGCGTTGATGCGGCTGATCGCTTGGTCTTTTGAAAAATCACCGTCGCTACCGAACGGCACTTCGCGCAAGAGGAAATAGCGCGATTGATCCAGACCGTATTGCTCTATCAGGTCATAGGGCGAAATGGCGTTGCCCAAAGATTTGGACATTTTCTGTCCTTCGACCGTCCACCAGCCATGGGCGAAGATTTGTTTGGGCACAGGCAGTTTGGCGGCCATCAAGAAGGCGGGCCAATAAACAGCATGGAAGCGCATAATATCTTTTCCAACCATGTGCACATCGGCGGGCCAGAATTTTTTGTAGAGCGCGGCGTTTTCATCAGGAAATCCAAGCGCGGACATGTAGTTCATCAGCGCATCGATCCAGACATACATGACATGGCCCGGCGCATCGGGAACGGGAACGCCCCATTTCAGGCGCGTACGGGAGACGGAAAGATCGCGAAGGCCGCCTTTGACGAAGCTCAGGATTTCATTGCGGCGGGTTTCGGGCATGATGAAATCCGGTTGGGTTTCATACAACTCCAGCAACGGCTTTTCCCACGCGGACAGACGGAAGTTATAGCTTTCTTCTTCCACCCATTCGCATTCCGCGCCGGAAGGCGCGATTTTCCTGCCGTTGGGGCCGTCTTTGAGTTCATCTTCGCCGTAATAGGCTTCGTCGCGTACGGCGTACCAACCTTCGTATTTC
>QFQB01000075.1 GCA_003241475.1 Micavibrio aeruginosavorus | reverse complement strand
CCACATAGGCGCTGGCGCCCGCAGTGATCATCAAAGCAACCACCGCCCCAAGACCTGCATAAATCATATTTTTCTTCGTCATCGCATACACTCCTTTAAATGATCACTAAACGAACGCCCAGCGGCAGAGTCAGGTTCCACGCAAAAAAAAGCCCCGCTTTCGCGGGGCTTAAATCCTTGTTTCAGCAACAAGACTTAGTGCTGGTGGCCGCAACCGCAACCGCCGCCGTGGCCGCCTTTATTCGTGCCTTTGTCTTGTTCGTTTGTCGGTTTTTTCGTGTCTGTGGACATTAACGTCTCTCCTTTTCAAAATTCCTATCCGGCATGGTAGATTTTACCACACCTCATAAAACAAAGATATACGCAACCGCCGGAAAGGCAAGGCCGTGAAGAAAACACCTTTGCATGCCAAGCACTTAGAGCTAAAGGCCCGCATGGCGGAGTTTGCCGGCTACGACATGCCTATCCAATATGAAACCGGCGTTCTAGCCGAACACAACTGGACGCGCGAACACTGCGGCTTGTTCGATGTCTCTCATATGGGGCAAATCATGGTTGAAGGCGCAGGCGTTGCCGCGTTCTGGGAAAAGCTCACCCCTTCCTCGATCTCCAAACTCGGCCATGGAGTGGCGAAATACACTGTTCTGACCAATGAACAAGGCGGCATTATCGATGACCTCATCATCACGCGGATGACGGATGACAAATTTTTTGCCGTGATCAATGCGGGATGCAAGGACAAGGACATCGGCTGGCTGCAGCGCAATTTGCCGCATGGTGCCGCTCTGACCCACTTCGAGGACCGCGCCCTTCTGGCGGTTCAAGGCCCTGAAGCCGAAACAGTGTTGCGCGAAGCGCTGGAAATCGACGCAACAAATCTGGGCTATATGCGCATCATGAACTTCGGAGAATATTGGGTCAGCCGTCTCGGCTACACCGGCGAGGACGGTTTCGAAATCAGCCTCCCTGCGGATCATGCGCAAACCGTCTGGACGCGCTTGACCGACCATCCCGCCGTCAAACCTGTCGGGCTTGCCGCGCGCGATTCCTTGCGCCTTGAAATGGGCTATCCGCTTTACGGCCATGACATCACTGTCGACACCTCTCCCATAGAAGCCGATCTGCGCTGGATCATGGGCAAGGATCGTCATGGCTATATCGGCGAAGGTCCCATCATAAACCATCTGGAAAACGGTCCGCCCCGGCTACGCATGGGCATCAAACTTACCGACAAAGGCGTTGCCCGCGAAGGCGCAGAAATCCTCTCGCTATCAGGCGAAAAACTTGGGGACTTCACCTCGGGCGGCTTCTCCCCCACATTGAATATCTCCATCGGGCAAGGGTACGTTGACGCGAAACGGGGCAAGATTGGCGACGAAGTTCTGGTCCGTGTCCGCGGCCGCGACATTAAGGGCGTATTGTGCGCGTTGCCATTCGTCAAACCACGCACAAAAACCGCAGCAAAACAAAAAGCCGCATAAGGAAAACTGGTATGAGCGAAGTCAAATACACGAACGACCATGAATGGATCAAGCTGGAGGGCGACACCGCCCTGATCGGCATCACCACCTATGCCCGTCATGCGCTGGGCGATCTGGTTTATCTGGAGCTACCGGAAAACGGCCGCGCGCTTAAAAAAGGCGATAATTTCGCGGTCGTAGAATCCGTCAAGGCCGCGAGCGAGATCTACACCCCCGTATCCGGCGAGATCGTGGCGGTCAACGACAATCTTCAGGACAATCTGGACGACCTGAAAGAAGACCTGTCCAAAGGATGGATCATCAAGGTCAAGATGAGCAATCCTGCCGAGGCGGCAGACCTTATGGACCTTGCCGCTTACGCAAAATACACAGACAGCCTGTCCTAAGAAGGAAACAAGATGCGCTATCTACCACTTACAGCCGCAAACCGCAAAGAAATGCTGCAGGCTATCGGCGCACAATCGGTGGATGATCTTTATGCCGATGTGCCGAAATCCGCCTTCATGGAAGGACTGGCGAACCTGCCCGCGCATCAAGGCGAGATCGAAGTGGAACGCAAGCTTGCCTCCTATGCGAACCAGAATTTGAGCGCGGCAGACGCTCCCTTCTTCCTCGGCGCAGGCTGCTACAACCACCACATTCCGGCGACGGTTGATTACATTATCCAGCGCAGCGAGTTTTTAACCGCCTATACCCCTTATCAGCCTGAAATCGCTCAAGGAACCTTGCAGGTCATTTTCGAATTTCAGAGCATGATTTCGCTTCTGACGGGTCAGGATGTCGCCAACGCCTCCATGTACGACGGCGCAACCTCGCTGGCCGAAGCCGCTCTCATGGCGATCCGCCTGACCAAGCGCAACAAAGTGGTTTTGGGAACGCCCCTGCATCCGTACTATGAGGAAGTTCTCGACGCCTATCTGAGCAACTCCAATATCGGCGAAGCTGTTCAGGGCGATGCGGCGGATCAGCAAACGGCCTGCGTGATCATGCAATCCCCCGACTTCTTCGGCAATGTGCATGCCTATGATCAATGGCGCAAAAAATGCGACGAAAGCGGCGCATTGCTGATCGTAGTTATCAATGAAATCCTATCCTTGGGCCTGCTCCCCGCTCCGGCCGAGGCCGATATCGTCTGCGGCGAAGCCCAATCCATAGGAATTCCTATGGCTTTCGGCGGGCCGCATTTGGGCTTTTTTGCCTGCCGCGAGAAATACATCCGCCAGATGCCCGGCCGCCTGTGCGGGGAAACCGTGGATGCAGACGGTAAACGCGGTTTCGTTTTGACCCTGTCCACCCGCGAACAGCATATCCGCCGCGAAAAAGCGACATCCAATATCTGCACTAATCAGGGTTTGTGCGCCCTCGCCTTCACCGTTCACATGGCGCTACTGGGCGAGGATGGATTCAAAAGGCTGGCGCAACTGAACCATGAACGCGCTTGCGCCTTGGCTGACGCGCTAACCGAAATCCCTTCGCTTGAAATTGAAAATTCCAGCTTTTTCAATGAACTGCATGTAATCCTGCCGCAAGAAATTTCCGCGCAGCATATTGTTGAAAATCTTGCGGACAAAGGCATTGTTGCAGGTCTGCCCACGCAGCGAAACGGTCTGCTTTTGGCCGCAACAGAACTTACCGCGGATGAGGACATTGCGGCGCTCGCGCAAGGATTGCGGGAGGCGCTTGCATGACTCAACTCATCCCCAAACCCGCCAACGACCGCTCACCGCAACAGGAAACGCAATCGACCATGGACCACTCCCGCGGCCTCAATTACGAAGAAAATCTGCTTTGGGAAAAAGGCCGCTCAGACCATTCCGGCGTCGATTTGCCCGCACCAAGAGGAGTGAAGCTTCGCACAGGACAGGTAGCCCGTGCGTCAATCGGCCTGCCGCAGGTGAGCGAGCCGCAAGCCGTGCGCCATTTCGTGCGCCTGTCGACCAAGAATTATTCCATCGATTCCGGCTTCTTCCCGCTGGGGTCCTGCACCATGAAGCACAACCCCCGCCTCAACGAAAAGCTGGCGCGCCTTCCGGGCTTTGCGCAGGTTCATCCGCTCCAGCCAGCCTCCACGGTCCAGGGCGCGCTCAAAGTCATGTTCGAACTTCAGCAATGGCTGGCCGAATTGACGGGGCTTCCCGGCGTCTGTCTGACGCCCGCCGCCGGCGCCCATGGTGAACTTGCCGGCATCATGACCATTGCTGCCGCCCACAAAGCCAAAGGCAACACGCACAAAACCGTAATCCTCGTGCCGGACTCGGCGCACGGCACCAATCCCGCCACCGCCGCTATGTGCGGATTTCAGCTTCGGGTCATTCCGACCCGCGAGACGGGCCGCGTCACCTTGGCCGCATTCAAAGATGCCTTGGGCGATGGCCATGACGTTGCAGGCATGATGGTGACAAACCCCAATACCTGCGGCTTGTTCGAACGCGACATCCTCGATATTTCCAAGGCGCTCCACGATGCGGGGGGATATTTCTATTGCGACGGGGCGAATTTTAACGCATTGGTCGGCAAGATCCGGCCCGCAGACTTCGGCGTGGATGTGATGCACATCAATCTCCACAAGACTTTTTCCACACCGCATGGCGGCGGCGGACCGGGCTCGGGTCCGATTTGCGTCACGGATGAACTGGCGCAATTCATGCCAAAACCTATTGTTTTGCACGAAAACGGATCGTATCGATTAGAAGAAAATTTGGATCGCCCCCGTGCTTGCGGACGGATCAAGGGCTATCAAGGACAGTTCGGAATGCACGTTCGCGCCCTCGCCTACATGATGTCCCACGGGTCGGATGGATTGCGGCAAGTTTCCGAAGATGCCGTCCTCAACGCCAACTACATTCTTTCGCAATTGAAACAGCATTATAACGTGCCCTTTACAGGGCCGTGCATGCATGAATGCCTGCTGACGGACAAGATGCAGAAAGACGCGGGCGCAACCACGCTGGACATCGCCAAGACCCTGATCGAACATGGCATGCACCCCATGACCATATACTTCCCTCTCGTGGTTCAAGGCGCCATGCTGATAGAACCGACGGAGACGGAAAGCAAAGATTCGCTTGACCGGTTCATCCGGGTCATGAAAGAGATCGCCGCCGATGTCGCATCCGGGGCTGTGGATAAGTTGCATAGTTATCCACAGGCCGCTCCCGCCCGTCGGCTGGACGAAGTCAAAGCGGCGCGTGAACCGAAACTCCGCTGGAAAGCCTCCCCGAATTCGTGAAAATAAATATGACAAAAAATAAACATTCCCTGATTGTGCCCTTGTTGGTTCTGCCCCTTTTCATGGCGGGGTGTGAATCGGCCCCGAAATACAAACACGCGCCGGTCACCCCGCAAAGAATGTCCTGCACGGGGGGCGTCCCTGCAGACGTAACACTTTACTCCCCTGTCGAAGCCAAGCTTAATTTTGAAAGCAAGAGCTATACGCTCAACCGCATCGAAACCGCCTCCGGCGTTCAATACGGAAATTCTGACATCAGCTTCTGGAATAAGGGAATCGACGCCATGATTATCCGCAAGGACGGCACCATGACGAGTTGCACCTACATTCCCCGTAGCGGCTTATAAACAGGCGGCATCCAAAAAGTTCCCTTATGGCCGCTTTGGCTTGTGGAAAAACGCCCTGTCCGTATTTCCCGATTTTGCATCGAAGCTCACACTTAAACCAGTTCCTGTGTGATTCGTATTTTCTGGGTTCGGCGTACCGGCTGAGTTCCTTTCAAAGTCCTTCACTTTTTCCCGCAACGGTTTTACGTGAAAAAAAGTCTCTTACTTGCCGCTTTGGCGGCGCTGGCCCTTCCCTCCCTTGCTGCCTGCGGCAGTACGGGTGGGGAAGAGTTGGCGATGGCTCCGCCGGACATGTTTCCGGAACAAACCGATCCGTCGGACGGCGAATTGCAGGCCTCCATCCAGAACTTTCTGGCCGAACAAAAAGGGCCGAAGAATTCCCAGTATGAATATGCGCGCGTCGATCTGAACGGCGACGGCCTGCGCGACGCTCTGGTCCTGTTCAACCTTCCGCACAGCTACTGGTGCGGGTGGAGCGGTTGCACGATGGCCGTGTTTCAGGCAGGCGACCGCAATTTCAAGCTCCTCTCCCAGACGACGCGCATCCGCGGCCCCCTCATGGTCGGCGGCTCCCAAACCGACGGCTGGGAAGATATCGGCGTCCGCCTGACGGGCACCGATATGGCCGACCAGAATGTCGTGCTGAAATTCGACGGCATCGGCTATCCCGAAAACCCACTCAACGAAACGGTCGTGCCGTACGATCTCGCCTCGCTCGGCGGAACGCGGCTTTTCCCTTAAAAGATAATCAGGCCGACCTGCGGCTTATAAGGCTCTGCACCATCGAAAACAGACTCACATCCTTTTTCTCGCTGGCTCCTTCCACATAGATCTCGCGGAAATGCGATAGCGCCTCCTCCATCATCGAGACATCGTTTTTGTCCGACGGCAGGGCGCGGATCCGCGCAATCAATGCATCCTCGCGGTCATCCAGATCTCCATCCGACCAAGCGATGGCGCGCGCAAGATGGAAGAAGCTTTCCTTATGGGCAGGACTGCTGATCCGGCAAAAGGCCGCTTCGGCGTCATAGGGCGTGCGCATATCGGCGAACAGAATGTCGCGCTGCTCGTCGCTCAGCGCCAGCCCCTTGATATTCTGCAGAATAAAATTGATCTCGTGCGGCTGGACTTTGGTATCCGCATGAACGATAGCGATCACCGCCCGCCACATATTGAAAAGACTGTCGTTGATGGCCATAAGAATCCCCTTATCCAACCGGTCTTTTATCATTGTACCTCAACAGGATTTAAAAAATCTCCTTTGATGGTTTTCCTTGATTTTGTCCGCCCGAAAATATAGAACAAATCATGAACATTAAAACGCCGGAAGAACTGGGCCTCAATACACTGTTCCTCGATCTGAACAGCTATTTCGCCAGCGTCGAGCAGAATGACCGCCCCGAGCTACGCGGCAAACCCGTCGCGGTGGTCCCAATGATGACGGATGCGACCTGCGCCATTGCGGCAAGCTACGAAGCCAAGGCCTACGGCATCCGCACGGGCACGAAAATCTATGACGCCAAACGCATGTGCCCGCATCTCATCCTCGTTATGGCGAGGCACGGCATTTATACCGAATACCACCACAAGGTTCTGGCCGCGACGAACAAGCACATCCCCATCGCGCACAAATGGTCGATCGACGAATTCCATTGCGACCTGATCGGCCGCGAGCGCATCTCCGAAAACGCCATCGCGCTGGCCAACAACATCAAAAGACAGATTGCCAAAGATGTCGGCCCCGCGATCAAATGCTCTATCGGCATTGCCCCCAATTCCTTTCTGGCCAAAGTCGCCACCGACATGCAAAAACCGGACGGGCTGGTTTTGCTACGCCCCGAAGATCTTCCCGGCCGCCTGTTCGACCTTAAATTGCGCGATCTGCCCGGCATCAATGTGCGCATGGAAGAACGCCTTGCCCGCGCGCGCATCCGCACCGTGGAGGATTTGTGGAACACCTCGCCCAAGGAAGCCCGCGCCGTCTGGGGCAATGTCGGCGGAGAAAAATTCTGGTACTGGCTACACGGCCATGATGTGCCGCACAGCGAAACGAATCCCTGCATGTTCGGCCATTCCCGCGTGCTCGATCCCGATCTGCGGGTGCCTGAAAAAGCGCGGCTGATGGCGCGGCGCCTTTTGTTCAAAGCAACCATGCGTATGCGCCGCAAAGGCTACCACGCAGGCTCGCTCTCTCTTGGCGTGCGTTGCCTCGACGGACGCAAATGGGAAAGCGGCGCCCGCTTTCCTGCAGCACAGGATTTTTTCACATTCATGCAGCATCTGGACGATATGTGGGCGGATATGACGGCGGCGTATTTCAACCGCGCCCCGCACCAGATGGGCGGACGCATGGTCTTCAAGAAAATTTCCGTCATCCTTCATACGCTCGAACGCGAGGGCGCAATTACCGACGATCTGTTCAACACGGAAATCGAAGAGACAAAAAAAATCATGACCAAACGGGAATCGCTTTCCGCCGCCATGGAAAAGCTGAACAAGAAATATCAGGGGGATGCAGTGTCTTTGGGCATCGTCCCCCAGACTCTGGCGGGCCATGTGGGCACGAAAATCGCCTTTTCGCGCATTCCGGACCTCGAGGAATTCACGGAATAAAACCTGACGCTTCACGCGCCTGATTTTCGATACGGGTCAAACAGCTTTCGATACGCTTGTTTTGGATAACTCTATAGGTCTGTCTGTATCGGAAAACCGCTGTTTTCAGGCTGGATTTGCCAAAAATATTCTGACATAAAGCCTGTATGAGCTTGAAACCCATTCATATTATAGGGGCCGGCCTTGCAGGTTCCGAAGCCGCGTGGCAGGTCGCCCAGATGGGAGTGCCTGTTATCCTTCACGAGATGCGCCCCGTGCGCATGACCGACGCTCA
Source organism: Micavibrio aeruginosavorus (assembly GCA_003241475.1). Lineage (GTDB taxonomy): Bacteria > Pseudomonadota > Alphaproteobacteria > Micavibrionales > Micavibrionaceae > Micavibrio_A > Micavibrio_A aeruginosavorus_A. The sequence continues at coordinate 2,208 of QFQB01000075.1, read as the reverse complement.
CAAGTCAGAAGGATGCGCAGAGTTGGTATGTTCCAACTCGTTTCGATCCGACGATGCTCATTATAACGCGGTTGGACTCCTTCATGAAGAAATGAGACGTTGCGGCTCACTGATCATGTCCGAAGGACACAAGGCGGCCGTCCCTGCGGGCGGTGCGCTGGCGGTGGACCGTGATGCGTTCAGTGCCGGAGTCACTGAAAAACTAACGAGTCACCCCATGATTACGATCCGGCGCGAACATGTCGATTTTCCGCATGACGCGTGGGACAACATCATCATCGCGACGGGTCCTTTGACATCAAATGAACTCGCAACGCGCATTCGCGAGATAGGCGGACAGGAACAGCTCGCCTTCTTCGACGCAATCGCTCCTATCATTTACAAGAACAGTATTGATTTCGATACAGCATGGATGCAGTCGCGATACGACAAGGCTGGGCCGGCAGGAACCGGCAGCGACTACATCAATTGTCCATTCACAAAAGAAGAGTACTTGTTGTTTATCAATGAACTTTTGAAATCTGAGAAAACAGAGTTCAAAGAATGGGAAGCCAACACGCCTTACTTTGAAGCATGCATGCCTGTCGAAGTTATGGCTAGCTATGGAGTAGATACGCTACGCTATGGCCCTATGAAACCGGTCGGACTGATTGATCCACGTTCCGGAAAAAGACCTTACGCTGTTTTACAACTCCGTCAGGACAACGCGCTGGGCACGCTTTACAACATGGTGGGTTTCCAGACGAAGATGAAATACGCCGAACAGACACGCGTTTTCCGCCTCATTCCCGGCCTCCAGAATGCCGAATTTGCCCGCCTTGGCGGCCTACACCGGAACACGTTCATCAACTCGCCCCGCCTTTTGAACGGCAAATTGCAAATGAAGAACATGCCGCGTCTTCGTTTCGCAGGACAGATCACAGGATGCGAAGGCTACGTGGAATCTGCTGCGGTCGGCATCATGGCCGGACGCTTTGCGGCCTGCGAAAGACTAGGCATAGAAATATCGACGCCGCCTCTGACCACTGCGATGGGCGCATTGCTCAATCATATTACCGGCGGCGGCAATGCCGAAACCTTCCAGCCGATGAATGTAAACTTCGGATTGTTCCCCGATATCCATGATCCGGTCGGCGTAAAAGGCAAGGAACGCGGGCGTGAAAAGAAGCGGCTCATGGCCCTGCGCGCCCTCGATGCCATCGATGGCTGGCTAACCCAATTTGCCGCGCTAAAGGTTGCCTGAGCACGCCATGAATGAAAATCCATCCAAAGATCTGGTCGTTATTCTTCATGGAATAGGTATGACTCCTTTGCGTATGGCTTGGCTGGACTTCGGACTGCGTCATGCGGGCTTTGAAACGCTTAATTTGGGTTACCCGTCCTTGAAAAAGGATATCGCGGCCTGCGCCGCCTTTGCCGCCGACAAGATCAACGCGCGAAAAGCCAATCGCAGTGGCCTTAAAACGCATTTCGTCACCCATTCCATGGGCTCGCTTGTTGCGCTGGAATTGATGCAGCAAAATGTGGTCACGGACATCTCGCGGGCCGTGCTGATCGCCCCGCCCTATCGCGGAAGCGAAGTCGCCGATCTTCTTGCAGCAAACAGATTATACCGCCGCTTTTTTGGACCCGCCGGACAGCAATTGACGACCGCCTATCGCAAATCGATCGACTACGATATTCCAAAGGATGTGGAGATAGGCGTTATCGCCGGGACCCGCGCTTACGAATATCCGTTTTTTCTTTCCACAATGAAGAAAACAGGCGTGCATGACGGGCTGGTATCCCTCGCCTCAACAACCATTCCAGGCATAAAAGACCATATTACGATACGTATGTCTCACTCGTTTTTGCTGGAAAAATCGGTTGCGGAAACGGTCCATTTTCTGCGTCAGGGACGGTTCAGCGAACATGGCATCCGACAACCATAGATTTTTTGGTCAAGTTTGATCGAAAACCGTTTTAGCGTGTAGCCAAAAGCAACCTCAGACCAAAAAATGCCGGCGGAACCTGCATTTTTGCCGAAAAAACATCAAAATTGTTTTTTTCTATTCTATCCAACCAGATAAAAGCTATTCTTTGCGTTAATGCCATCATGCGGGATTCAGGCTTTCGATACGAATCGAAGAGCGGATATATCGAATGCAAAATATCAATAACTTCAGATTTATGATTGAAATCTATTATTTTTTTAGATGTAAGATTCTT
>QFQB01000074.1 GCA_003241475.1 Micavibrio aeruginosavorus | reverse complement strand
GTACGCTGAACATTCATATTGATGCGGAAGCCCGCCCCTCTGTTCTAAAGGCCCAACCGAATAATTCCAAACAGAATTGGGATATCACTACGGGTCCGCTTATGGGCGGGGCTTATTAATGGCGAGCTTTTTTGACGATCTTCGCCCGGCTTCCTTTCGCGGCATTTCGTTTCTTGTCCCTGATGACGAGAAAGCGTTTGCGCGGCGCATACAAGTCCATCAATACCCCGGACGCGACGCGCCTTTTCATGAGGACTTGGGCGCAGACGTAGATGAATACAATATTACGGCCGTCATCCACGGACCCAACTACATATCAAAGGCCAAATCTCTCGAAGAGGCTCTTAAAAGCCCCGGCATTGCTTCTCTGGTTCACCCCCATTACGGAACAATCCAAGTGGTTGTCATGCGGGTCAGACGTGCGCACAGCACTGCTGAAGGCGGCGTTGTACGCTTTTCCATTACTTGCCAAAAAGCTGGGGTCGCGGCCTTTCCGACTTCGGCGGCCAATACCATCTCTGCTTTATCCGGCGCAGGCGATGATCTTTTTTCAAAATCATTAGCGGACTTCAATGATAACTTTTCCATCCTGCGAAGACCCGATTGGCTGCAGGTTGAGGCCCTTGCTTCATTATCATCCGCAGCCGATTTGCTTTCGTCCTCTATGTCAAAAGGAGGGTTAAAAGAATTCGCAGGAAGTATTCTTCCCGGCGAGTGGGACTTGTTCGGCGATCTTGGCACACAGTTCGTAAGTATCTTCCAGTCTTTGTCTGATCTCGGAAAGACGCCGAACAAGACGATTGTAGGCGGCGACACTCTTACATCAAGCGCATCATCAACGTCTGTTATAAGGGTTTTGAATGGGGTGTCTGCTTCAACAGGCACAGATGCGTCGGCGCAAGATGCGAGCGGGCGAAACAAGGCGAGCATTGACCTCATGACGCGGTCTTCTGCCTTGGCGGCGTCTTCTAAAGCCGCACGCTATGCAACCTATGAAAGCCGCGAACAGGCTATTTCCATCCGCGATAAAATTTTAGCCAACGCCGACGCTTTGATGAACGATCTTGGAAAGGCTGGCTGGAACAGCACATGGTCGTCTGCGGCATCTGTCTCCGGAGCCGTCTCTCGGGACATCAATCAGCGCATTGGCCGCCTGCCCCGCACCGCTGTTATTCGTCCTGCTTCAGTACGATCAAGCCTTGATCTATCAAACCGCCTGTACGGCGACGACAAAGCGCAAATCATCGCCCGCGCACAAGATATTTCCATCCGCAATCGGGCGCGGCATCCGGGCATGATGCCTGTAAAAAATCTTGAGGTTTTGATCGATGCCTGATTTTTCTCTCGTCATAGATGGATCTGAATACAGCGGATGGGAATCCATGTCCTTGCGGCGCTCTATGGAGCGCATGGCAGGTGAATTTTCACTTACGCTTAGCCTGCTCCCAAACCAACCGTACATTGAAGGAAAGCTGGTTTCAGGGAATATTTGTGAGGTCAAAGTCAATCAGCAAACGGCGCTGCGCGGGTACATCGACGAAATCGAACATTCGTATGACGACAAAAACGCGGCGGTAACGGTATCCGGACGAGATGCCGTCGGCGACTTGATAGACTGCGCCGCCACCGTTGACGGTCCCTTTGAATACAACAACCAGAAACTTGAAAGCATTCTGGGAAAAATTCTTGCTCCCTACAAAATCCCCGTAAAGTTTCTTGCCCCAACAGGATCGGCTTTTAAGCGCATCGCTATCCAGCCCGGCGAAAATGCCTTTGATCTTATTGAGCGCTGCTGTCGGTACCGCAAGCTATTGCCCATTTCCGATGGATTGGGAGGTTTGCTTATCATGTCGCCAAAGCAGGCTGTGCGGTCGGGCGGTGTTCTGGTTTATGGTCAGAATATTCTCTCTGGATCGCTTAATATTTCTGCAAAGGATCGCCATAGCCTGTATGTCGTCAAAGGCCAATCCGAAGGAAGCGAAGAGGTTGATGCCGAAAACTCTTCCACGGTAGAAGGCCGCGCCGCCGACCCTTTGGTGAAACGCTATCGCCCAAAAGTCATTACGGGTGAAAACCAGGGATATGAATTGAGTCTTAAGGACCGCGCAGAATGGGAAGCAAGCTTTGCAAGAGCGCGGGGAATACGGGCAAACTACAAAGTTCAAGGATGGAACTGCGACGAGCAAGGAACGCTTTGGCAAATTTGTTCTATCGTAAATGTCAACGATGCGCCACGCACACTGAAGCGCGACATGATGATCGTCGGCGTGTCATTCTCGCGCGGCGATCTCGGGACCGTCACCGATTTGGAGCTGGCCTTACCCGAGGCTTACGACCTTCCCGCAGAAAAAGAGCCTGAAAACGACGATGTCGTGGGGGGCATATAATGACAGACGGAATTTCAAAATATCTTGACCCTCTGAAGCGCCGCATTTATTCCATCGCCAGCCGCGGAACGATCAAAGGCGTTTCGGACGGCGGCGGACGCCAATACGCTCAGGTTGGATTGCTTGCAGGCGAAAGCCGCGACAATGTCGAGCGCATTCAAAATTTCGGCCTCTCGTCCAATCCCCCGGCAGGCACTCAAGCTGTCGTTATCTGCGTGGGAGGAAACCGCGACCATCCTATTATCATCGCAACTGATAATCAGGCGGCAAGGATCGGCAACTTGAAGTCCGGCGAAACGGTCATTTACAACGCGGCGGGCGACTTCGTCAAAATCGAAATAGATGGGAAGATTACCATCAAAGCCTCCAGCAAGGTTCGTGTTGAAGCTCCGTTGATGGAATGCACGGGAGATATTATCGACAATTGCGACAACGGCGGACTGTCCATGAAGCAGATGCGTGAAATCTACAACACGCATACCCACAAAGAGAACGATAACGCGCCTGCCGAAAGCCAAGCGGCCACCCAGAAAATGGAGGGAGCATGAAGCTTTATACCAATGCAGATGGTCTGGTTGACTTGATCACAGGCCAAAGCGGTCTGGAACTTGACGGGTCTTTAACCTCTTCCATCATTGTTTCCCTGCTTACTGATCGGCGGGCCTTGCCCGATGACGATCTTGACGAGATCACCCCCCAGTCGGCGCTTATTCCTCCCGATCGGCGCGGCTGGGCGGGTGATGCCTTATCGGAAGACAGCACTGACCGGATCGGCTCGCGCCTATGGATATTGAGACGCAGAAAGCAAACAGAGGAAACAAGGCAGGAGGCGATCGAAATAGTCCGTGAAGCCTTGCAATGGATGATTGATGACGGCGTTGCTTTGTCGATCGGCATTGTCGCCGAATGGTCAGAGATAGGGCGTCTTGATGCCGTTGTAGACATCGTCCAGATCGACGGGACAAAAACAACTTTTAATTTTTCCGATCTATTAGGAGAGCCGAATGCCATTTAGCATCCCTACCCCAGAAACTATCCTAAAGCGCCTTCAGGCAGTTTGCGATGTCAACCTGCCCGGTTCCGATGCGCGTCTTCGGCGATCCCCTGAGGGTGTTATCACAAAAATGATGTCGATGGCGTCCTTCGAGCACTTCGGATTTCTTGAGTGGATATCAAAGCAAATCCATCCGACAACAGCAGATGCAGAAGGTCTTAAAATTCATTTGAATGAATGGGGCATCACTGAAAAACCTGCCGAAGCCGCAAGCGGGCCTGTAAAATTTACTGGATTGTCCGGTTCCGTAGTGACGGCGGGAACAATTCTGCGCCGCGGCGATGATCTTCAATTCTCTGTGATTGCCGACATCGCAATTCTAGGAACCGAAGGCATCGGCAATGTCGCGGCTCTGACGCCCGGCGCGGAATCTAATTCTGCGATCGGGGTCAAATTGTCCATGGTATCTCCGGCTCCGGGTATCCAGTCGGAAGCAACGGTGCAGGATGACGGCTCCGGCAGCGGATTGACGGGCGGCGTTGATGGAGAAGATATCGAAGAGGCTCGTCAGCGCCTTATCGAACGCATACAGCAGACCCCGCAAGGCGGTGCGGACAGCGACTATGTCCGATGGGCAAAGGAAGTCGCGGGCGTTACACGCGCTTGGCCCTACCCAAATCAATTTGGCCGCGGAACCGTTGCCGTTATTGCTGTCATGGACAATAAGGACGGCACCATCGTGCCTTCGGCTGGAGAGTTGGCATCGATTAAAGCCTATGTTGAAAGCAAGCGTCCGACGACGGCAGATGTTTTTGTTGTCGCTCCGACCCCGAAGCCTATTGATTTTACAATCAATATAAATCCTTCTTCAGAAGCCGTTAAAACCGCTATTCAAAACGAGTTGAAAGCCTTTTTCAAACGCGAGGCCGTTCCCGGTCAAACCATGTATCGGTCAAGAATGATCGAAGCTATTTCGCTCGCGGCGGGCGAACACCATCATGTTCTTGTCGCTCCTGCAGGGAATGCAGAACAAGAATTCGGCGAACTTCCTGTGCTTGGCGCGATCACATGGGGGGTTGCAGGATGATCGAAGCTTTTGTTCAAATGCTTCAGTCCTTGCTCCCCCAAGGGCAGGCATGGAACCGCGAGAAAGGGTCCGTTCTGACTTCCGTGCTTGGCGTCATCGCCTCCGAGTTCGTCGAAAGCTACAACCGCGCTTTGGCCCTGCTTAACGAAATCGACCCGCGCTCTTCGCTGGAAATGCTTTCGGATTGGGAAGCGGTCGCAGGGTTGCCCGATCTTTGTACTGGCACCGACAACACCTTTCAGGAACGCCGCCGCGCGGCGCATCATAAAATCACGAATATCGGCGGACAAGACCCAGATTATTTCATCAGCGTCGCCAATGATCTTGGATACGACATCGAAATTACTGAATACCGCCCTTTTACATGCGGCTATTCGGAATGCGGCAGGGGAATTTCTTCCGTCGGGAACAAGCATGTCATGACGGGTATAACGGATGACAACACTATACGATTTTTCTGGAAGGTAAAAGTAATAGGTCCCCGCGTCACTTTCTTTCAATGCGGACAAAGCGAATGCGGACGGGACCCTCTTGCGAAGATCAGCAGGGCGAATGACCTTGAATGCCTCTTCCGCCGCTACAAGCCTTCCCACACTGAATTGATATTTGCATATGAAGGGATTTAACCATGGACTATTTTCCTCCCATTAACGGTGATGCCGGGAACCCGAACCGCCCCTACGAGAATTTCGATCTTGGCGCAGGCATTGAAGGATCAATCCCTCACGCTAAGGCCATTGAAGGACCAATGAGGGAAATTCTGGCCGTTATAGATCATGCGGCCATAGTAAGAGACGGCGGTGTATTTACTCAACTTCGTCAGGCAATTCTTGCGTTGATTGCGGCTCATGTCGCTTCCGATGCAACCGATACTGTCAAAGGGATTGTCGAACTTGCGACGGCGGCCGAAGCTCTCGCGGGAACAGACACCACACGGGCAGTAACCTCTGCGGGTCTGGCAAGCGTAAAATCCCTAACAAGCAATGGTTATTATAAATTTCCGGGCGGATTAATGATTCAATGGGGCGTTAAAGCTCTCGTTGGTTACGCCGCTGGCGTAGCCGTAACGTTCCCTACCGCCTTTCCTACCGCCGCCCTCGTAGGGCTTGCTTCTCTTGCGCACGACCCCGGCGGCCCCAGCGATGATCATTCGTCAATTTATTCGCTAACAACAACGGGGGCGGTCATGCGCGGAAATAGCGACAGCAGTAGCGGAGGATCGGCTGCACAACACAACTATCTTGTCATTGGATATTGAGAGGGAAACATGTCAAAAAAATTCGCAGTCTTCAATGGAAACGGCTTTCCTATCGCATTTTATTCCGAAGACATTCATCGCGCATATACACTTGATGGTGAACTAATCACAGACATAGTGCCGCCGGAGGCGGTAGAAATTTCACATCAACAATGGCTGGAATTTATCAACCACCCCGATGAACGAAAATGGGAAAATGGACAAATCGAAGTTTGCGAGCTTGCTCTTCCGTCTCCAGATTGGAACGATATCCGATCTATTCGTGACAACCTGCTACGTAAAAGCGACTGGACACAACTCCCAGATTCTCCGTTGTCTCTTGACCAAAAACAAGCGTGGGTTACCTATCGACAAGCGCTTCGGGATATTACGGAAGATTATGAGTTTTCTTCAGAAGTTGTCTGGCCGGAGCAACCGGAATGATCTGGGGTGCGGTTCTCACATTTGCTCTTCTTGGCGGCTGGCTGTCCCGCATGTGCGGCGGCGGTCCTCCAAAACTTCCTTGGGGCCTAGACCAATGGATTTACGCTTTGCCCTATATGCTAATTTCCATTCCGGCAACCGCCTCTATGATCATTATCCTGTATAACGCAGACAAGGCGTCCAAGGGAAAGTACGCATTCGTTATAAAGCCTCCAGCGATGATCGCCGTCGCACCTTTCGTTGGCGCTTTCCTTGGGAAGAGAACCGGACACGGCGGCGGCATGGACCTTGGCACCAACGCCAAAGAGCCGGGCCATGGCCGCGAACCCGAAGCTTTGGAATTTTTTATTCTGTCTATTCATGGAAAGATTCCTCAATATTGGTATGACGCCCTTCTTTTGGCCATCACAGGTTTCGCCGTCACGCTTTTGACGGGCGTTGTCATCTGTTTTGTCGATGTTCCAGCAGGGCTTTTAATTGCCTTTTCAGGGTTGCTTAAAGCGCCTGCTTACATGATCGGAAGAAAGATTTATCCGGAAGGCAACGGCAAGGGCATCCCGTATCTCAACGAAGCAACTGCGATCGGCGAATACCTTACCGGGTTTTTTGGTTGGGGAGCGCTCGCCCTTGCCCTTGTCATGATTACGGGGACTTAGTCCATGACTCGCTTGGCGCTGGCATTGAACGGCAGAAAAAGAGCGGCATCCTCCCATGCTGTAAGCCCTCTCCGTTTTGTAACAGTCCAGAACCGCGGCTATTGTGCCACAGGCGGCGGTACAACCCGTACGAACTTCACTTTCTACATGCCGCATGTCTTCGGCACAGATTGCAAATCCGTCTGTCTCGGCGCTATGAACTGGTACATGACCATCACGGGTCAGGCCAACACCGGCAATGATTTAACTTATGATGAAATTTCTGTTGTTTATAACGGCATTGCCGTGCCAGTCACATGGGGCGGATCATCGTTGAAATTGATTGCTAACGGTGCGAATAAAATTATATCTGACGAAATTCCCGCATACGCTTTCGGCGTTGCCAAGTTCGATAGAAACGCATTGGTATTTATCAAAGGGCGCGGAAGCGTTCCCGTTGCAGGCAATGTTATTCCCAGCCATTTGATACTGGAATCCCAAATATCCGGCTCGCAGGCCAAATGGTACAACCCTGCAGACACAACGCCGTCGAACACCAATGCGCCCGGCGCATATACTTTTACGGGCGTCGCGGCAGGCGGATCGAACCGCGTTCACTGTCCTTTTGTTCTTGGAAGACCAGTGAATTCTAACACCAAGGTCGCATTGACTGTTGGCGACAGCATCTGGATGGGGAGCCATGACAATCTAAACACTGGAAACAACGGTCTGTACGGTGTTGGTCCCTTCCAGCGAGCTATGCACGACGGCACCTTTAATAATCCTATCCCAAGCTGTAATTTTTCCCTTTCCAGTATGTATGCATCTGCCATGTCCGGAAGCAACGACAAATGGGCAGCATGGTGCGAATTTGCAAACATTTTTGTAGATGAATTGCTAACAAATGACGTTATCAATGCGGGTTCAACATTGCTTACAATGCAAACGAGGGCATTAGATATTAATGCAAAAATGCGTGCAAATTCCGTTGGCAAATGTTCTTACATAAGAGCAGGCTTGCTTTGCTACACATCCTCCAACGATAATTTTGCAACCGATCAAACTGTCCGCAATGCAGATTGGGATACAGGCGGTAAAGTTGTTCAGTTCAATTCATGGGCAAAGGGCCGCATTGGGGCAGAATATACCGCTTACGCAGAGCTTACGAGTGTTCTCGATCCAACCAATCTATGCCTATTCAAGATGAATGGGATTGCCAAAAGAGCAACAGATGATGGGCTTCACCTTTTTAGTGATGGTGCAAACGGAGTCGGCAACGAATTGGCGGCGGCGGATTTACGCCAAGTCATTATGGCCTTGGACAATGTCTTTCATAACGCCATGGCCGGACAGTCGGTCGCAGAACACGTTTACATCTATGGCCGCGATGAATACTACATGGCGCGTTGGTCTTTGAACAAAAACCAGATACCGACCTTGCTGGATGCGGCATTGTCCGGAAGCCAAATGCTTTCCGCAAATGGCTCAGATTACTGGACCAACGGTTTGGGCGGATACGGCCCTGCATGGGCGAATTTTCTTAACGGCACGGCGATCGCAAACGGGACCGTAAAGAACGTATTTTGGAATCAGGGGCAGTCCGACTACATCATCTTCTTCCGCGCCAGCTTTAAAGATGCGACGAAATATATTTTCGAATCCATCCGCGCGGCGCAGCCGGACGCAAAAATCATCATGATGATTCCGGTTTCCACCTCGCTTACTAGCACGGCATGGGACGGATCAACCACCGATACGGCAACCCAGATGGTCCGCGAGGTCGATCTTGAATTGATCGCCGAAGGTTATGCCCTGCGCGGGGTTGAATCTCACGACCTCCCGCTGGGTGACAACGTGCACCATACTTCGGCGGCCAGCGAGATCATCGCCGTGCGGCAAGCGCGCGTAGAGGCGTATTATGCAGGGGAAACGGTAACAGGGTCGGTCTTCGGTCCAGATATTACAGGTGCGACGCGAAGCGGGTCTACACTTACGTGCCCCGTCATTCAGGATGGAGGAACAGACTTTGCGCCGAATGCCAATCCCCAAGGCTTTGTGTTTTTCCAAGGGAGCACCATGTTTACGGCCGTCAGCGTGACGCCTTCAGCAAACAGCATCGTTATAGAACTTTCTGGCGTGCCGACAGGTGCCGGAGAACTTCATCATATCTGGGGCAAAAATTATGGTGTCACGGATTTGGCGAATTTATTGAAAGACAACTCGCCCCAAGCTCTCCCCCTGCGCTGCGGGAAATGGGCAGTGGCATGATAGGGGAACAGACTCCATGACCAAACCTACCGACACGGACGTAATGCCGGAATATAATACAGAAGAACTTCTAGCACATATTAGAACTCACATACCTCACTTTGATATGGCGTCAGAGATCATACGGCGGTTAAAATCCTGCGACCCACAGGAGTCATGCACCGCCATTAAAGCCAGCTACGGCCCTGCTTTGGAAGCCATAGAGCGCGGTCTTGATCCTGATGCCGATTGGAAAGAACCCGGTGACGGATATAGACATTTTTTCAAATGTATAAAACCGCATCTGAAAACAATTAAAGCCGCCCTTTCCGCCGATAAAACCACGCAGATGGACGCGGTGGATGCCGAATGGTTTTTCCGATGGATTGCTCGCGGTAAAGCCGGATACGCAGGCATGACAATGAAACAATGCGCGGATATGATTTGGCACAGCCCCGCAAATCCATATAGAGAAAATAATCCATGGTCTGAACTGGCATCATTTAGCCAATCCGCGCAAAGCGGTTGCCGCCGATGCAACGGTACGGGCAAATGGGGATCGCAGGAGTCGCCTGATTTATACGTTTGTGAGGAATGTCACACAACCCCAACGCCGTCTTATCTTCCGCTTCGTAAAATGGAGGACGCCCCGAAGGACGGCACCGAAATACTGATTTTGTTCCGCCACGAAAGCTATAAATTTTGCAAGCCAGACCAGAGGGAAGAGTGGGAACAGCTTTGCAGGGCAAAATGGATTGACCACAACGGCGGCGGCTGGACGTGGGAGGGGATTTGCGGTCATCCGATTGGCTGGATACCGGAACCAATGCAACAACCGCCTGTCCATAAGCCTGAACGCGAGTGTATCATGTTCCTTATATCGCTTGGATTTACGCACAAGATTGAAAATGGTTTTCATGTAGTTGAAGGACACGGGTTTAAATATAAGCACGTTGGATTGCTTAATATCGCACACCGTATTAAGCAAACTTTCTTCGAGTTAAAGCCCCCATTGATCTGGCGGCGCTGAAAGAACTTGTGGAGTTGCAGAATACGGCTTTGGATTTGAAAATCAGAGCAGAAAATATTTCTGCTCCAGAAGATAAAACAATAAAAGAGCTTTGTGAACGTTTTGGTTATGGTGCCGTCATGGATAGCGCCGCTCGACAATGGTTTTTGAAAGAT
>QFQB01000073.1 GCA_003241475.1 Micavibrio aeruginosavorus | reverse complement strand
GTGTTTTCGTCATTTTCTACTCTTTAGTTCACACCTTATTATATCCGTCTGTCCGAAAGCCTTCATAGCCTCCAACCGGATGCGCGGGGATTTAATCCTCAATCATGACGGAATTGTGAAGACTTCGCGTTATTACTGCGAAATCTTGCAAAGTTAGAAAAGGTTAATTAAGCCCTGTAAAATATGAACCGCTAGATATGGATAGGACGTCCGGCCACGGCAAGCGCAGCTTCCTTGGTTGTCTCTTCCAGCGTCGGATGCGCATGGCAGGTGCGGGCGATGTCTTCTGCGGACGCGCCGAATTCCATGGCAATCACCACTTCGGCGATCAGGGTTCCGGCTTCCGGCCCCACAATGTGGCAACCCAGAACCTTGTCCGTTTTCGCATCGGCAATGATTTTCACAAAACCTTCGGTCGCATTCATCGCGCGGGCGCGGCCGTTGGCCATAAACGGGAATTTCCCGACCTTGTATTGAACGCCTTCGGATTTGAGCTGTTCTTCGGTTTTACCGACATTGGCGATTTCGGGGAAGGTATAAACCACGCCCGGAATAAGGTTGTAGTCGATGTGCGGTTTCTGGCCCGCCAGCATTTCGGCGATAGCCATGCCTTCGTCTTCAGCCTTGTGCGCCAGCATCGGACCCGCGATCACATCCCCGATGGCGTAAATTCCGTCCACATTGGTTTTAAAATGCCCGTCGGTTTTGACGCGGCCGCGTTCATCGAGCGCAACGCCCGCATCGGCAAGGCCCAGCCCGTCGGAGTAGGCCTTGCGGCCCACCGCCACCAGCACGATATCGGCGGAGAGTTTTTCGGCAGAACCGCCCGCAGCAGGCTCGATCGTCAGATCAACGCCCTTCTTGCCCGGGACGGCAGAGGTGACTTTCGCGCCGAGTTTGAATGTCAGACCTTGTTTGGTCAGGATCTTCTGCGCTTCCTTGGCAACTTCGTTGTCCATGCCCGGCAGGATGCGGTCCAGATATTCGATGACCGTGACTTTTGCGCCCAGACGCGACCAGACGGAACCAAGCTCCAGCCCGATCACGCCAGCGCCGATCACGATCATCGTTTCCGGCACTTTATCGAGCGCAATGGCGCCCGTGCTGGACACGATCTGTTTTTCATCAATCGCAATACCCGGTAGCGAGACGACATCAGACCCCGTTGCAATGATGATGTTCTTTGCATCGTAGGTCTTGCCGGCAACGGAGACTTTGCCCTTGGCTTCGATCTTGCCCTCGCCTTTCAGCCAGTCGATCTTGTTCTTCTTGAACAAGAACTCGACGCCCTTGGTGTTGGCCTCCACGACTTTTTCCTTGTGGCCCATCATGCCCTTCAGATCGAGCTTCACGCCCGAAAGCTGAATGCCCAGCTCGGCAAAATGATGGCTGGCCGCATCATACTTTTCGGACGCGTGAAGCAACGCCTTGGAGGGGATGCAGCCGACCCGCAGGCAAGTGCCGCCGAGCTTGGGCTCCTTCTCCACGCAGGCAACCTTCATGCCCAGCTGGGCGCATCGAATCGCGCACACATAGCCGCCCGGGCCAGCGCCAATAACAATCACATCGTAGGAGGTTCCGTCGGTCATGGTTAATTATCCACAAGTCTTTGAGTTGATTAAATATCCTGCTACCCCTTGTACTCCAAAGGATTTAACGATTCCAGCCTGAAATTTTTGCCATAATTGTTGTTGACCTGTTTCTAATATTGCGGTACACAATGCCCTCATAAATAGCGTTCTGAGGGGGATGTAAGTTTATGAGTTTTGAGAAAGCCATCGGTTTCGGTATCAATCCAGACGATCCCAAAGGCCCTCTATTGCCGCTGACCAAAGCGGAAAAAAAGTTTCTCTCCGATCTGGGCATCGTCCCCAAATTCATTGATCTCAAGGATATGTTGCCGGCGGAATGTAAAGAGCCGGAACCCAAGATTCTCGTTACAGGCCCGAAGTGTTTCATGAACATTCGGGCCTTTTTTTCATCCGCTGAAAACAGCGCCCTCATCCCGGGCCAGATGTATACAGGCAAATTGCCTCTGACCAGCGTTCTATTGGATACGGTCGAAAACGGATCACCGACCGCGAAACTTTCCCAAAGCGATATGAGCCTGCGTTACCGTTTCGAAATGGATGTCGCAACACGCAAACGCAACAAAGGCGATTACAACGAAAAAAGCGCGATGAAAACGGCCGAGGTTATCGGTGGCATTGCCGACCGCGATGAAAAGGAATGCGAGCTGAAAGACGGTGACAGCCTGCGCGACGGCTACCAGCGCTTCTTGAGCAAATACCGCAAAATGAACGATCCCGCTTTTTGCGACGATGTAATTTATGACGATCTTCATGTGCTGGGCGGTTATATCGCCGCACGCACCGAATATGGCTTCGCCGTACGCCACCCGAAATATCCCGTAGCTTTCGTGTTTGAGGCTTGCGAAGACATGTTCGATACGCTTAAAAACAATTTGAGTGAATCACTCGTCTCCCGTTTCGAGTTCGAATTCGAGCCCAAGCAAATGTGGGGCGATGCAAACAGATTGCCGCTGCATGCCCGCACGAAAGAAGGATTCAAGGAATTCCTCTACAATTTCATGTGTGACATCCGCGATGACATTCACCTTGCCACGCCAGGCTCCCTTATCAATGTAAAGAGCAAAGCCGAAGTCGCCCGCGAGGATCTAATCGCTTTCGAATGTAATTCGGATGATTTTAAACGCTCTGGCCTAGCCGATTATTTCGGCGGCGCGACCAACGCAAGCGGCGAATGCAACGAACTGGCCGCCGCAAAATGGGCTTTGGTGACCAGCCAGCCGCTGAAGGAAACGCTTAAAACTGCAGGCCATGCCATTTTCCAGCGTTGCGCCAAGCTTCATAAAACGAAAATATTCTTCAATGAAGCCGCTGAAGGGCTTGATGCGATACCGGCCACGCCGGGCCTTCGCGTCATACCATCAGCCACCACAATATCCGCACGCGCCTACGCCCATTAAAGCCTTGCACGCAATGTCTTGCTTACGCTAGGGTGCGGCCATGTCATTCGATCTTTGCGGCATCGGCAACGCCTGTATCGACATCACGGCACACGTCGATGATGCGTTTCTGGCCCAGTGGAATTACCCCAAAAGCATCTGCACCTATCTTTTGCTCGATGAAGCGAACCGCCTCGAAGCGGCCTTAACCGACCCAGCGTACATTCCGGGCGGATGCGCGGCCAATGTCGCCGCCACGATCTCAGCCCTTGGCGGAAAATCCGCCTTCATGGGCAGGCTGGCCAAAGATACAGTGGGTGCGAAATTCCTCAAGGATCTGGAAACACGCAATATCCGCTATATTGCCAACGCCTCGCCCGACAACGAAACAGGCTCCACCCGCGTATTCGCCCTGATCACGCCGGACAAGGAACGCACATTCGCGACCTATTACGGCGTGCAGGAAGATATCGACGACAGCGATCTGGACGAACTGGCCATCCGTCAATCGAATTTCCTGTATCTGGATGGATACGCGCTCAATTCGCGCAAAGGAGGGCATGTGTTTTTGAACGCCGCCGCAACGGCGCACAGCGCAGACAAGCTGGTCGCCTTCGCGCCGAGCGATCTTTCCATTCTGGATAAATACAGCGCCGCCGTGAACGCCATCATCGACGTATCCGATGTCATTTTGTGCAACAAGCAAGAAGCGCTGCTACTCAGCCAGACCGACAATCTGCAGGACGCTATCAAATTCCTGCAGGGAATGTTCGCCCGCGGCTCCGTCACGGTGGGCGATCAAGGCGCCTATGTCTTCGACAAGAGCACAGCGCATCATATACCTGCCGCTACGCTGCCCGGCCCCATGGTCGATACAAACGGCGCGGGCGACGCCTTCGCAGGCGGGTTTTTATACGGTCTTTCGAACAATATGCGCCTCGAACAAGCCGCAAGGCTTGGCAATTTATGCGCAGCGGCTATAATTACCCGTGCGGGCGCGCGTCCCGCGCCCGACTGCCAACCGCTCCTCAAGGCGCTCGCCGCCTGAAAAGGCCAAACATGTACTTCTCAGACCCGTTCACCGCCATGCAGGCCGCCGTCGATATCGTGGCGGGCAGCCCCCACCCCACGAACAAAGTGGCGGCAACCTTGTTCGGACGCAATGTCGGATTATCCCGCACGAATTACTGGCCGGAACCTATTCTCACAGCCTTCGGAAAAGAACAGGATATCGGCAATTCTTCGGGCACCGTGCATGCCGAAACGGCCTGCATCATTCAGGCCATGCACGCCACCGAAGGATCGTCCATCTGCGTGACAGACCCGTTCTGCCCCAATTGCGCCAAGAACATCGCCGAAGCCGGCATCAAAAAAATCTACATAGACCACAAAGGGTTTGAAAAAGATTTCTTCGCGCGCCGCGGCGGACACTTCCAGACCATGTCGATGCAGGTTTGCGAAAAAGCCGGCGTAAGCGTTTACGAGCTTTGGCGCAAAGACGAGCGGCTGGTGCCTATTTTCGAAGCGCCCGCGAACTTCGTTCCCGATGAAGATTCTCCCGTTTACAAAGAGCCGATCCAGTCTCCGACCGAAGCGGTGTTCCACGACATCCTTGCAGCCGGATTCAAAAACCATCAAAAGAGAAAATTCGCGATAGCCCTCGTTTCAGATGCGCACGACAAATATTTCGCGCTCACGGTGCGGGCGCACGCTGTAACGGGCTTCACCATGGAAGATCCCGAGGATATCGATATGATCCAGCGGCACGAGGAAAAATACAGTTTCTTCCAAGAGCCGATCAATCGCTTGCTGATGTATATGGCGCGGCACGGATTGACATTGCTACCGGACTATCTTTTCTGCAGTCAGGTTCCCACCAGCCGCGAACAGGTAAATCTGATTGGCGCAGGCATCAAACGCGTTACCGTGGGCGACCCCGCCAAGGCCCGCGACATCACGGCCATAGAAGCGATGTGGCAATTATCCGGCGCAGGCATTCTGAATTACACCTGAAGCTATAAAATCGATCTTAAGTCCGCGAGCGTATCGATAATGTAGTCGGGCGCATACGCCATGCATTTTTCATGATCGCCGTGACCGTAGCGCGCCCAGCAGGATTTCGCGCCGATATTGCGGGCATACAGCAAATCCGGCGGCGCATCGCCGATCATAAGAATCTCGTCCGGAACGATGTGCGCGTATTTGGGCGCAATCAATTCGTGATACGTGGAAGGATCGGGTTTAAGCAAAACGCCGTCCCGCTCTGCTATCACCATTTCAAAATGCGGATCGAGATTGAAATGGGCCAGGGATTTAAGCACCGCCTTCTCTCCCTTGTTGCTGAGAATGATCGAAGGAATTTTGATATCCTTTAAATGCGAAAGAATATCTTCGACGCCTTCGAAAAGGGTCGAACGCGCAAGCCCCTCTCCGCTGTTGTAGATAGCGCGGTAGCGCTCGCGCCATTCATAGGATTCTTCCTGCGTAAGGCCATTTCGGTTTAAATCGGCAAAGGTTTCGGCAACCCCCATGCTTTTGCGTATGTAGGAATCAAGAATCTCATGCGAAGGACGCGGATGATCGTAATGGTCGAACGTCGCGTTCAGGCAATGAACGATCGCTTCATGGCTTGCGCACAGCGTGCCGTCGAAGTCGAAAATGCAAAGTTTAATCATGCCGCCTCGCTTTAGAAAAAACCCCGCGAAATGCGGGGCTTTTAAATTTTAGATTTCAAGGATCAGACGCTGCGGATCCTCGATCAAATTTTTGATGCGAACGAGGAAGCTCACAGCCTCTTTGCCGTCGATGATGCGGTGGTCGTACGATACGGCCAGATACATCATCGGACGCGCCTCGATCTTGCCGTCTTTCATGACCATCGGACGCTGCACGATATTGTGCATGCCCAGAATCGCGCTTTGCGGCGCGTTCAGGATTGGCGTGGACATCAAGGAACCGAAAGTGCCGCCGTTCGTAATGGTGAACGTCCCGCCCTTCATTTCATCAATGGTCACTTTGCCATCCTTGGCGCGGCTACCGAAATCGACGATGTCTTTTTCGATTTGCGCCATGGATTTGCTGTCGCAATCCTTGATGACCGGAACGATCAGGCCCTGCGGCGTCGATACGGCAATGCCGAGATCGTAATAGTTTTTATACACGATTTCATCGCCGTCGATTTCCGCGTTCACAGCCGGAAATTCTTTAAGGGCCGTAACGGCAGCCTTCACGAAGAACGACATGAAGCCTAGCTTGATTTTGTATTTCTTTTCGAACGCGTCTTTGTAATCGGCGCGCATATCCATGACCGCCGACATGTCCACTTCGTTGAAGGTGGTCAGCATAGCCGCCGTGTTTTGCGCTTCTTTCAGGCGCTTTGCGATGGATTGACGCAGGCGCGTCATCTTCACGCGCTCTTCGCGCGGGCCAGCCGTGCGCGGGGCGGAATAAGCCGTTGCCGCTTGCGGCGGCGGCGATTGCTTTGTAGGAGCCGAAGAGCCGCCTTCGATATGGCTGATGACATCGCCCTTGGTCACGCGTCCGTCTTTGCCTGTGCCGGAAACGTCGCCCGCATTGATATTGTTTTCGGCCATCATCTTGGTCGCGGCAGGACCGTTGCTCGAAGGCGCGGCATCGGGCGTCGGCGCGGATTGCACGGCAACCGGCGGTACAGGCGCAGCTGGCGGCGGCGCGACAGGATCGGCTTTGGGCGCGTTCTTGGTATCGTTGGCAACGGAGCCCGCACCGCCGATTTCACCCAAGATCGCACCAACGCCGACATTGGAGCCTTCGGGCGCGATGATGCGGGAAATAACGCCTGCGCTCGGCGCATTGACTTCGAGCGTGACCTTGTCCGTTTCCAGTTCGACAATCGTCTCATCCGCGGCGACGGTATCGCCCTCTTTCTTCAGCCATTTTGCAACGGTGGCTTCGGAGACGGATTCACCAAGGGTGGGGACTTTGATTTCGGCCATTTTCTTCTTCTTGCTGAAAAGAGGTTTGTTATGGGGCTTAATGTGGCCGATGAGGGCCGGAAGGTCAATAGCTTAGCGGTAATTTTAGGGGCGCGGCGCGGGTGACGGAGTCGGCGGATTATTTTCGATATTCTTACGGATTACCTGCCCGTTGTCACGGATCGTGATGTTGAGCGTATCCACGATTTTGCTCTTCGTTTCGTGACGGTGGTGGCGGGCCAGACCATATACAAGGAAAGTGCCCGCCTCGCTGAAGGATTTGACGATGTCGGTATTCTGCCGCCCGTCCAGCCAGATTTGCAACTGAATAAAACGCGGACGCGCGCCGCGCTTGTTGGAGCTGACATCGATTGCGTCGATCGGCGCAGGCGCGGACGGATCAAAGCGGCCCTGATGAAAATTACGGGTCGTTGCGACTTCCA
Source organism: Micavibrio aeruginosavorus (assembly GCA_003241475.1). GTDB lineage: Bacteria > Pseudomonadota > Alphaproteobacteria > Micavibrionales > Micavibrionaceae > Micavibrio_A > Micavibrio_A aeruginosavorus_A. The sequence goes on along the minus strand of QFQB01000073.1, from coordinate 2,914 downwards.
GCAGCACAAAAGGCGGCAATTCGCCCTTTTGACGCTTCATGGCGCGATCCGCAAGGAGCGAAAGGCCGTAAGGATCATCCTTCGCCTGTATGTAAAAATCCTGCCAGTTGACGGCAATATTGCGGAAGATCACTTTCGTATCGGCCAGCCGTTCCGGCTTGGCGCGGTCCATAAAGGCCTTCAATTCCTGAATATTTCTGACGCCGAAGGCTTCACGGGCGCGCAGATCCGGATCGGTGATGGTGATGCGCCCGCCTTCGCTGATGTCATACGCGCCGGAACGCGAATTGTATTCCTCGCTGATGCCCGCCGTGTTCAGATGCAGGCGGTAGCCCTTCTTGCGGTCGATCTTGGGCGCAGACAGGACATTGATATCGCTGTCCGGCGCAAGACGCAGTTTGCGCACGCAATCATCATCGTGCCCCGCCCGGGGCGTAAAATAGGATTTCGGCGCGGCAATTGAACTTCCGCCTTGCGAGGGAGCCCCTTCTTGCACGCGCATCGCGCCGTCGCAATCGAGACAGCGGATATGGTCTTTGTGCTTGTCGGCAACGTAATGGATATTGCCATCGCGAAGCGGCCAGCCGAGTTGGACGATCTTGATCGCCCCCGTGTCAGGGTCGATAAAACGCGCTTCGGAAATTTTGTCGTCATACGCCATGCGCAGGTTGTGCCGGATTTTGCCCCGGTTTTCCAGAAAAAAGTGAAATCAGGCGTTTTTGCGGGCCGAAACCAGCTCCTGAGCGAAGGTTTCAATCTGTTCCGCCATGCGGTCTGCCGAAAAAGTCCGTGCGGCGAAATCCTGCGCCCTTGCGCCCGTTTGCGCCTGTAAATCAGGCCGTTCAATGAAAACGCGGACCTGCTCGACAAAGCGCGTCCAGTCATTGTCCGCATAGCCCCCCAAGCCCTCTTTGTCGATATAGCCGCCGGGATCGAACGCAAGACTGACCACAGGCCGCCCCTTTTGCCATGCCTGAATGACATTGTTGGGAAAGCCTTCGGGCTTGCAGGTGTGCGCCAGCATCAACGCCTGTTCGAGCATGCCGTTCACCTCTTCGGGCGTTTTGGGGCCGAGATAGTGGAAGTTCGACAAATCCTTGTGCGCATCCTTGAGCCAGTCGTACGCAACATCCTGAATCTGGCCGACCATCAGAAAATCGACGCCCGCATCCGGTAGCGCGCGGGCGAGGTCTAAATATTTTTCCGGCTGCTTGTGCGGTTTGATGTTGGCGACCCAAAGCACGAAGGGGCGCGGCCATGTGAAGGGAACCGTTCCGCAATTCATCGCATTGGGGATATAGCGTTGCTCCTTATGCCGCAGTCTTCCCAGAAAATCGGCGTTGTTCGACGTCACGCCATCGACATGCAGAAAGCCAAGATGGTTGTAGAGATTTTCGCATCCTTGCTTGATGAATTTCAAAAATTGTTTCAGCCCTGCGAACGGATTTTCGCGCGCGCTCCAAAGCTGCGCATCGCTGATGTGCGAAAGCGCGAAAATAACGGGAATATTTTTGGACGATGCCGTCCGCACGGCGCGGTAGAAATGGTATTTGTTGAAGCGCCAATACACGACGTCCGGCGCGGCATCCACAATAGCCTGCCCGATTTTCACGGCATCGCTTTCGACAGGAATGATGTTATAGACGCGTTTGTAATCACGGCCGACACGGCCCGCAGGCGCAATGAATGTCACATTGTGCCCGCGCGCAGCAAGACCAGAAGCAATGATGTCGCACTGAAGCTCGCTTCCGCCCAGAACATCATCGGGATGACGGTTGACTATGGCGATTTTCATGTCGGATCCCCATAAAGAAACCACCGCTTCCGCGGTGGTTTTAATCGTTAGAGTGTTAGCGCTTCGGCAATCAGCTTCGCCTGCTCCGCCTGATGGCGCGCCAGAAGCCCTGTCGCCGGTGCGGCAGCGTCGATGCGCCCGACATAACGCGGACGGGCTGCCTTCACCTTTGCTTCGGCCAATGCTGCCTCGATGCGACGATCGACAAAGTGCCAGTATCCCTGATTCTGCGGCTCTTCTTGACACCAAATGACTTCGGCGTTCGGATATTGCTTGAACATTTCGACCAGCGTTTTGTGCGGGAACGGATACAGCTGTTCGACGCGGGTCAACATGACATTGTCGATTTTCTTTTCGCGGCGTTCTTGTAGCAGATCGTAATAGACCTTGCCGGTGCACAGCACGATGCGCTTGATGTCTTTCGGCTTGGCCAGCGCCGCCTTGTCGCTGTCGTCCAGCACGCGGTGGAACGACGTTCCTTCGGCAAACTCCGAAAGTTCCGATACCGCGAGCTTGTGGCGCAGTAGCGATTTCGGCGTCATCATAATCAGCGGCTTGCGGAAATCGCGGCACATCTGGCGGCGCAGAATGTGGAAGTAGTTGGCAGGCGTGGTGCAGTTGGCCACCTGCCAGTTGTCTTCGGCGCACAATTCGAGGAAACGCTCCGGACGCGCGGAAGAGTGCTCCGGCCCCTGCCCCTCCATGCCGTGCGGCAGCAACATGACAAGGCCCGACATGCGGAGCCATTTCGATTCGCCGGATGAGATGAACTGGTCGATGATGGTTTGCGCGCCGTTCACGAAATCACCGAATTGCGCTTCCCACAGCGTGAGCGTGCGCGGTTCGGCCAGCGTGTAGCCGTATTCAAAGCCAAGGACGGCGAATTCGGACAACGGCGAGTCATGCGCTTCGAATTTCGGCTGCTTGTCCGAGATATGCTGGAGCGCGATGTATTTTTCTTCCGTGTTCTGATCGTAGATGATCGCGTGGCGCTGGGAGAACGTTCCGCGTCCGACATCCTGACCGGACAAGCGGATGGCGTAGTTGTCTTTCAAAAGCGTACCGTAGGCAAGCGCTTCGCCGGTCGCCCAGTCGATGTCCTTGCCGGTTTCGATCATC
>QFQB01000007.1 GCA_003241475.1 Micavibrio aeruginosavorus | reverse complement strand
AATGAAGCCGAATCCCTTCTTCTCGTTGAACCACTTTACTGTTCCTCTGGCCATATACGTCTGGTATTTAAGAACGAGGCTGATTGACCCATCCCTTCCCGAAGTTTTTTCGAGACCCGGGCGGCGGTCAACCGGCACTTCGCAACAATTTTGTCAAATAACATGCAGCAAACTTCGGGCCAACCTTCCCCACTTGTTGGGGTTGTCATGGGAAGCAAATCAGATTGGGACACCATGAAGGAGGCCGTTGGCATCCTCAAAAGCCTCGGTGTGCCGCATGAATACCGGGTGGTTTCCGCCCATCGCACGCCGGATCTGATGGCCGAATATGCCAAGTCAGCGGTCTCGCGCGGACTGCGCGCCATCATTGCAGGAGCGGGAGGAGCAGCCCATTTGCCGGGCATGGTGGCCTCCCTGACGCCCCTGCCTGTTTTGGGCGTTCCGATCAAGTCAAAAGCCCTAAAAGGCATGGATTCCCTGCTTTCCATCGTCCAAATGCCCGGCGGAATCCCTGTTGGAACGCTGGCAATCGGCGAGGCTGGCGCCAAAAATGCCGCCCTTCTGGCCGCATCGATCCTTGGAACGTCCGATGACGCGCTCATGACCCGGGTGACCTCTTACCGTCAAAAACAGACGGATCAGGTCACAGAAAGCCCTAAAGATTAATACCCACAGGCTGTGGACAGATTTTAGCGTTATCCACAATTCATAATTCTATCATTTTGTTGCGCGATGCAAAAAGGTGCCAAAAGGTGCAAAAAGGGTCTTTGCGCCTGTGGAAATGTGGATTATTTTGGCCGCCTTGCGTTGCCAAGACCGGAGAATGCTTTATTCTCCTCACTTTTCACGTGAAACAATATGGTTAATTCCCTATCATGAAGATGGAAATCAAGACTCTCGGCATTCTTGGCGGCGGCCAGCTCGGCCGGATGTCCGCCCTCGCCGCCGCGCGGCTTGGAATTCGCACGCACATCTACTGCCCGGAAGAAAATTGCCCAGCGTCACAGGTAACGGACCTTTTTACACGTGCTGAATACGAAAATAAAAGCAAACTCAAAGAGTTTTCAAACTCTGTTGATGTTATTTCTTATGAATTTGAAAACATCCCCCTTGAAACTATTCGTTTTTTACAAGACTTAAAGCCAGTTTTTCCCGACGACAGATTGCTTGAAGTCTCGCAGAACAGATTGAAAGAAAAAGATTTTTTGAACAAAATTGGCATCGAAACAGCTCCGTGGGCCCCCTGCTACGGACCTGATGACATAACGCAATTCATGACCCACGAAAAAGTTGAAAATTGCATCATCAAAACGGTCCGTTTCGGATACGACGGAAAAGGTCAAATAAAACATAATGTTAAAACATCCACTTTAGCTTCATGGTCAAAATTAAATACTCAAGAAGCTGTAATTGAAGGTATAGTAGATTTTGCGTATGAAGCCTCAATTCTTGTTGCCAGAGACATTTACGGAAATTGCGAAGTGTTTCCCGTCACGCTGAACAACCACACAAACCACATATTGTCCGAATCAGTGGCGCCGGCCCCCATTCCCGACATGCTTGCCCGTCACGCTACTGAGATGGCCGTGACGCTGGCCAAGGCCGTCGAGCTGGTCGGCTTACTTGCGCTAGAGCTGTTCGTCACAAAAGATGGGAAATTGATCGCCAATGAGATCGCGCCGCGCACGCACAATAGCGGCCACTGGACCATGGACGGCTGCAACGTTTCACAATTCGAACAGCATGTCCGCGCCGTTTGCGGCCTACCCATCCTCAAACCGGTTCAGCATTCGGCCGTAACCATGTACAACCTGATCGGCGACGATGTCAAAAATCTGCCCGCCTACTATGAAATGAGCAATGCATGCGTCCATCTCTATGGTAAGATAGAGGCACGCGAAGGCCGCAAGATGGGCCATGTTAACATTTTGAAACCATTAGAGAATAGCGAAGAATAGACCGATGAAACCCGCAAAAATGACCGAAAATTCCGCAACCCGCATCGAAACCGACTCTTTCGGAGAGATCGAAGTGCCTGCAGACGCCTATTGGGGCGCGCAAACACAACGTTCCCTGCAGAATTTCGACATCGGCACAGAGAAGATGCCCGCCGCGCTGGTACGCGCGCTGGGCGTGCAAAAAAAGGCCTCCGCCTTGACGAATATCGCACTCGGCGTTCTGGATGCAAAACTCGGCAACGCCATTGTGCAAGCCGCGGACGAGGTGATCGAAGGCTCCATGGAAGGCCAGTTTCCCCTCTCCGTCTGGCAAACCGGATCGGGCACCCAGACAAACATGAATGCCAACGAAGTCATCGCGGGCCGCGCCAATGAAATCCTGTCCGGCAAACGCGGCGGCAAGACCCCTGTGCACCCAAACGACCACGTGAATATGGGGCAGTCTTCCAATGACTCCTTCCCCACGGTCATGCACATCGCCACGGCGGAAATTGTGCACCACGACCTGATCCCGTCCTTGGAAATGCTGCACGCGGCGCTTGATAAAAAATCCAAGGAATTCGATAAAATCGTTAAGAACGGCCGCACCCATTTGCAGGATGCCACCCCCCTCACGCTGGGTCAGGAATTCTCTGGTTATGCTGCGCAAATCAAATACGGTATCGCACGGGTCAAAGCGGCACTTCCCCGCGTCATGATGCTGGCCCAAGGCGGCACAGCAGTCGGAACCGGCATCAACTGCAAGATAGGCTTTGCCGAGAAATTCGCCGCCGAAGTCTCCGAGATTACGGGGCTGGAATTCGTCACCGCCGAGAACAAGTTCGAGGCTTTGGCCTCCCATGACGCGCTGGTCGAACTGTCGGGCGCCATGAATGTTCTGGCCGTTTCCTTGATGAAAATCGCCAACGACATCCGCCTCATGGGCTCCGGCCCGCGCTCGGGCATCGGCGAGTTACTGCTCCCCGAAAACGAGCCGGGATCGAGCATCATGCCGGGCAAGGTCAACCCGACGCAGTGCGAAGCATTGACCATGGTTTGCGCCCAGATCATGGGCAATCATGTTGCGGTTACGGTCGCCGGCTCCAACGGTCATTTCGAGCTTAACGTGTTCAAGCCGGTCATCATCTTTAACATCCTGCAGTCAGCGGAATTGATCGCCGGCGGATGCCGTAGCTTTACCGAGCGTTGCCTGATCGGGATAGAACCGAACCACGAGCGCATCAAATACCTGATGGAAAACTCACTGATGCTCGTCACCGCCCTGAACCCGCACATCGGCTACGACAACGCCGCCAAGATCGCCAAGAAGGCGAACAAGGAAGGCAAGTCCTTGCGTGAGGCTGGCATAGAATTGGGCCTGCTCACATCCGAGCAATATGACCAGTGGGTCAAGCCCGAAGATATGATCCACCCAAACTAGGGGCCTATCCTTGGGCGATATCCTCTCCGAAAAGGTCGTCAAACGCTCCGTAAGCATCGCGGGGCACACGACCAGTGTCAGCCTAGAGGCACCCTTCTGGACCGCCCTCCAGCGCCTTGCCAAAGCCGAAAAACGCTCTTTGGCCGCCCTTATCGCCGACATAGACGAAAGGCGCGGAACAAACCTGTCCAGCGCCCTTCGGTTATACGTCCTGCAATCTCTGCAAAAAGACTGACTATTGCCCCAGCGATTTAAGGATTCCCTGCATTGCGGCGGCCGGATCTTTCTTTATCTGGTCCTGCAATGATTGAGGCTGTTCCTGCTGTTGGGCCGGAGCCGGTGTAGGCGTCGTCGTTGCAGGCTCGGTGGCAGTTCCATCTGTTGCAGGAGTCTGTTGAGCCGGAGCCGTCTGTTGCTGCTTAGGTAAAATACCAAAACCCTCCAGCTTGCCCGTCAGATCCTTACCCAGAACATCAGGCAGTTTTTCTTGCAGCTTTTGTTGCGCGCGGCGGGTCAACAGATCGTTGAATAGGCCCTTGCCGAATGTGTTACCCGGGTTGCTCAAAGGGCCCTTGATCGCCACATCGAAGGCTCCCGCATCCTTGGCCTGCTTGAAGGTGATCGTGTGCACCGTATCGATATACCACAGCGGAAGATTGGCCGTGCCCTTGGATTTGATGTTTGCCGCCGCACCATCCATCGCCATGTTGGTGATGTTGACGATCCCCTGATTGATATCATAGGCGCCGACAATGGTATCGAACCGCGTTTCCCCGCCCGAGGTCGCGCCGCCGACGATGCTATTCAGGCGGTCCATCGGCTTGCCGCTATCGACAAACGCCAACCCGATCGAGGCAAGATCGAAGCCCTTCATGACCACATCTTTGCCGTTAAGGTTCGCCTTGCCATTCAGGCCACCGACCAGCGCATGGGACGACAGCCCCGAAGACTGAACATTCATATCGAGCGAGACATCCCCGGAGGCCTTGAGGCGCGTCGAGCCGCTTAAGGCGAACATAAGGGGCTCCAGCGCGACATTGCTCATCTTGGTCTGAACAGCCATGGCCAGCGGTTGTTTGGGATCAACCGGGTCCTGAACCTTCGCCTCGAGATTGGCCGAGCCGCCAAACAAGCCGGACTGCAGGCCCGCGACGCTCAAGGAACCGTCCTTCAAGACGATCTTGGTCGTAGGCTTCACAAAGTTCCAGCCGCCGTAGGTGATGGCCTGTGCGGACAGATCAAGGTCTAGATTGACCGAATGCATCCAGCCGGTTTCAATCGTGCTCCGCGACCATTTTTCGCCGCTTCCGCCGCTACCCGCGCCGCCGACCGAAGAATTCGGAGCTGTCTTTTTTGCACCAAGGAAGTCATCGAGCGGAATAGCCCCCGCAACAAGATTACCCGCCACCGACGGAACTTTGCCGGACATGTCAATTTTGAGGTTTCCGTTTAAAGACGTCGTACCCAATGTTGCACTCATACCCTCAAGATCATACGCCTTGCCTTGTTGCACGGCCTTAGCATTGAACTTGAACGGGCGCTCAAGCCCCGGACCACCCGTGAAGGACGGGTTTACGATCTGCACCGCCTTGACCAGATTGGGGTGGCCCGCCCCGATTGTTAGATTGCTGATAGTCGGCGTGTCGAGCAATCCGGTCGCATTACCGGACGCATTCAATTCGCCCCCCATGGCCGTAATTTTGCCGGTAAAGGCTAAAGCTTCTGCAGTACCTTTTGCGGCAATCGTAGCTTCTGCGGCACTGATGGTTTGCGGCAGTTTTGTTGCATCCATTTTCAACGATGTCATCAGAGACTTAATGTCTGACGTTTTTCCGTAGAACGATAGATCGACGCCACTCAATTGCTTGAGATTAGCGACGTTTCCTTTCAATGATGCTGCGGCCCCAAGATAGTCCTGGACGGAAATTGTCTCCAAATTCAGGCTCTCCCCAGCGCTCCGTCCCTTGATGCGGATCCCGTTGATGCTGGCACCATTAAAGAGGGCCTTTTGTGCAGAAAAGTCAAAGGTCAGATTGACGGGCAACGAGAAATCCCTCACAGGCTTCAACGCCTCTTTTATGTCGGCTTTTGCTGCAACATCTTTTTGCACAACCTGCTTGTTCTGGCCGGTTAAACGGCTCTGGATGAAATCGATATCCAGAGTGTCCGTCGTCACATCGACCATAACGTCTGGTTTGCCGCCTGTGCCGCCGGTCCTATAGGAGCCCGCAAGAGCCATGGTCGTTTGATCCAATTTTGCTGTGCTGTTGGTCACAGTGACCATCGCGGGAGTTACCGTTCCGGATAGATCGAATTGTGCAGTTTTCCAAACTTCCAATGCCTCCGGTTTTGCAACATCCGCGACAAAAGCACGCAACAAAGTGGGCAGTTGTTCAGAGCCGCCATTCACACGCCATGAGAGCGTCGGATCGGCATATGTGATGCCTTTCTCACCAGAACGCGATGCCGTCGCGAACGCTAAATTCCCCTGCAGATCGGCCTTCGTTTTACCGGGTATGTCCATCGCCTTTACCGCAACATTGATGGCAGCATTTTGCTTGGAAATTTGCGCAACAATTCCTTTGATGGTTGCGCCGCCAGTCTGTATCCCGTCGGCGGAAATTTTCACCGTCCCATCGATGGGGAACGGCAAGCTGATCGTATCGGGAAGGAAACCTGCATTGGCGGAAAGCTTCTGCCCTTTGGCGACCTTTTCCTCGACACTCGCATCTTTGCTCTTGTCCTTTGCAGGCGCCAGCGTATCCAGATTGACCAAGCCGCCCAGATCGAAATTTGCATTCACCTGCACCGGATTCTGCTCCTTCAGGTTGGTCACGGAAAGCGCCCCCTTCCCTTTGGTGTCTCCAAATTCAACATCCATTTCCTGAGAGGAAAGCTGTTGTTCATTCGCGGTTACAAGGCCCGAAAAGGATAGCTTGCGCGACAGCGCAGGCGACGCCTGCCCGCCGCCCATGGCCAGAACGGCACCGAGATTATCCGCCTTGATCTGCATCTTGCCCTGGATTTCTAAAGGCTCGAGCGCGGCAACGCCCTTGAACGAGGCTTCTGCCCCGCCATCGGGAAGCGTGATCGCGATATCGGCGGGAATTTCCTTGTTCGCACCTTCCATGCGCTTGGTCCGAGCCTCGATCTCAATCTTCTTGCCGCCATAGACCAGCGAGCCGCTGGCGTCGAACGGGCCTTGCAGTGTGTCGGCCTTCAGCCCCATATTGATCGCCTCGACCACCTGACGGGCGCCAGTGGAGCGGTCAGAATAAGAAACCAGACCGTCCTCGATGACCAGCTTGTCGAGCGAGATCGACGGAGCGCCGCCGCCCTGTCCCTGGCCGCCGGAAGATGCAACCTTGCCATCATTATCGGCCAACAATTTGTCCGACATCCACGAATTCGAACCGTCCACCAGCTTTTCAAGATTGATTTCCGGCTTTACGAGCCGAACCGTATTCACCTTAACATCGCCGGAAATCAAGGGGAAAAGCGCCACGCTGACTTGCGCCTCTTCCATCGTCAGTAAATTGGGCTGGGTCCCGCGCGGGGCCGCCACGCTCAGCCCTTCAATGGTCAGCCTTGGCGACGGAATAAGCATCAAACCGATATCGCCGCCGATCTTGATGTCATAGCCTGCGGCATCTTTGGCCTGTTGGATAATCTGGGGTTTGTATTTATCCCAGTTGATAAAGGATGGGCCAACAATCAAAGCCGCGGTTAGAAGAATAAAGATGCCGAGGACGACGGGCAGAACGCGTTTCATGCTTTCTCCGTATGCTGAAATGGATGAATGGAAATATACTTTGCGAGAGAGAATATAGCCCTATTGGAGACAATCTCAAACAATAGAAGGCTTTTTCACCCGCATTTTACGTTCCCTGATCGTCGTAACGTTCCTTGAACGTATCAAGAGAGGTAAAAAGCCCCTCAAGCGCAGGTAACACGGTATTTCGAAATGTTCTGGCCTGATTATCCGGCAAACGCGCAAGAATATTCTGATATATAATACGAGCCGTATCCTTTAAATCGCCCAACTCGCTCTTTTTATCAAAGATCATGTTATTGGCTTCAACGACCCGTTTCGATAACATATGCACAACGGCTCGTACTGTGGGGTCGGAATCACGCAATTTTTCCTCGAAAATCTGGCGACTGATCACAATGAGGTTACAATCCGTCAACGCACGAACGCTGGCGGTACGCGGCCCATCAAAAACAACGGCCATTTCTCCGAAAATCTCCCCCGGACCTAAACGTGCGACCTCAAGCTCCTGATCTTCTTTTGTCAGAAAAACACTCACCTCTCCCGATTGCACCAAGTAGGCCTGTTGCCCGAAATCGCCAACGCGCAGGATCAACTGGTCTTTGGGAATAAAGCGGCGCTCGAGGATAGGCGTGTCATGACGTTTCATGAACGCAAGTATAACCGAACCATGACGCTTGTAAATCAGGTGCCGCTAAACAAACGACCGATATCTGGCCTGGTTTAGACCAGATACTGCGCCCCATTGGCTGTCACGGTTGAACCGTTGATGAAACCGGCCTTGTCGGACGCAAGAAACACCACGATATTGGCGATCTCTGAGGGCATGCCCATACGTGCCGCTGGAATTTGGCGGATGATGGAATCCAAAACATCCTGCTTCATCGATGCGGTCATATCCGTGGCGATATAGCCGGGGCAGATGGCGTTGACCGTAATGCCCTTGGCCGCGCTCTCAAGCGCAAGCGCCTTCGTAAAGCCGAGCATTCCCGCTTTGGCCGCCGAGTAGTTGGTCTGGCCGAACTGGCCTTTTTGACCATTGATGGAACTGATATTGATGATGCGACCGAACCCGCGCTCGCGCATACCCGTAATCACAGCGCGGCACATGGAAAAGCACGAAGTCAGATTGGTTTCCATGACGGCATGCCATGAATCTTCGGTCATCTTGTGCAAAACCGCGTCCTTGGTAATGCCGGCATTGTTCACTAGAACCGTGACAGGGCCCAGCTCCGCCTCGATCTCGGCACAACCTTTTTGGCAGGCTTCGAAATTCGAGACATCGAATTTGAAAGCGCGGGCATTTGTCTGCTGCTCGCAGGATTTCGCCGCCTCGTCATTGCCATGATAAACGGCTGCGACCTTGTATCCCTCTTCTTCCAGCGCCGCCGTGATTTCCAGACCGATCCCGCGCGTCCCACCGGTAACGATCGCAACACCTTTGTTCTTTTCGCTCATAACCCCTGATCCTTATCTAGACTTACACAATTTCTTTCCATGCCCCTGCGTCATCGCGCTCCACGCACATGGCGACGCCCATACCACCGCCGATGCACAACGTGACCAACCCCTTTTTCGATTTGCGGCGTGCCATCTCATGCAACAATGTCACCAAAACGCGGCATCCCGACGCACCGATCGGATGACCCAGTGCGATCGCGCCGCCGTTCACATTGACCTTGGTAGCATCCAGTTTCAATTCTTTAAGGACGCAACACGCTTGCGCCGCGAAAGCCTCGTTCGATTCCACGAGATCAAGATCGCCCACGCTCCAGCCCGCTTTTTCAAGCGCCTTTTTCGAAGCCGGAATAGGCCCTGTTCCCATGACGGCCGGATCGACTCCTGCCGTGGCCCAGCTCTTGATGCGGGCGAAGGGCTTCAAACCGCGTTTTTTGGCTTCGGATTCGCGCATCAGAATAACCGCCGCCGCGCCGTCGTTCAAACCGGACGCATTGGCCGCCGTAACAGAGCCATCACCCTTAAAGGCAGGACGAAGCTTCGCAAGGCTTTCAGCCGTAACCCCCGCGCGGGGAAACTCATCCTGATCCACCACCACATCGTCCTTTTTCACTTTTATTGTGACGGGCACGATCTCGGCCTTGAACTTGCCTGCCTTGATGGCGGCTTCAGCCTTTTGCTGCGAGCCTGCGGCGAATTCATCCTGAGCCGCGCGGCTGATATCGAACTGGGCCGCAATATTTTCGGCCGTCATCCCCATATGGTATCCGTTGAACGCATCCCACAAGCCATCGACGATCATTGTGTCTATCATCTCGGCGTTGCCCATCTTGGTGCCGGCGCGAAGGTTCATGGCATGCGGCGACAGGGTCATGTTCTCCTGACCGCCCGCTACCACGATGTCCGCATCGCCGTTCAGGATCGACTGCATGCCGAGGGCCACGGCGCGAAGGCCGGATCCGCAGACCTGATTAACCGTCATGGCGGTTTTTTCTTTGGGAATGCCCGCGCCCATAGCCGCGCGACGGGCTGGGTTCTGGCCTTGCGTTGCGGTCAGAACCTGCCCCAGCAGGACATCATCCACCTCTTCGGCTTTTACGCCCGCATCGGCAAGAGCCGCCTTGATGACATGCGCACCCAGATCATGGGCCGGAACGGCAGCGAATGCGCCGCCAAATGATCCGATGGCCGTGCGCTTGGCGGAGACGATAACGATTGGGTCGGACATGGTGAACCTCTTATATATTCCTGTTCAAAAAGATGAACGGACCATATGTCGCAATGCGGCGAATTTCAAGGCGGTTGGGTCAGGATATTTCAAGAATTATTGTTGCACCGCAAACCAATCAGCGATTGGCTTCCAGATATTAGCAATCGCTTCTTTTCCAGCAATCAACCCGACATGGCCCGTGGCGCAAACCAAACGCTCGCACTTGAGCCTCTGATCCGCGAACGCCAAAGCGGAATCCAGCGGCACGATCCGATCGTCTTTTGCGGCAACGACCATGGTGACACAACGTAAATCGCCTGCGCGTATCACGGTGTCCAGAACGGTCCATGATCCGCCAAAAGTCCGGTTCTCTTCATACCAGTCTTCCATACAATGGGAGGCGATACCTGCGGGAAGATCCAGACCCTCGTTCAGCCAGTCTTCTACAGCAATAAAAATCTCTTCGCGCTTATCACCCTCGCGCATGGCGGCAAAGGAGGAGAATTTTTTGATGCTCCCTTCCGGGTCAAGCGTTGCGAATACTGCCTGCATCCAGCTTTCCGGTAAGCGGTTATACTGCTTCATATAAGGAGTGGCCATCGGCTTCATCAGGCTCATGCGGGCTTTCAGCGCTCCCTTTTCGTCATGAAAATTCCACGGGGTTGCTAATAGCAAACATGATTTGACGATATCAGGGCGCAAGGCGGCGACAGCGACTGCAAAAAGCCCTCCCATGCAATAGCCCAAGAGCTGTACGGGCCGCCCGAGGCTTTCAATGGCCGGCAACAACCTCTTGGCGATTGCCGCATCTATATCGGCAAGTCCGTCGTCCTGCGCCGGATTGCCCCAGTCGAGCATATAAACTTCCAGCCCCTGGTGCGCCAGAAAACGAAGAAATGAGCGGTCCGGCAACAAATCGAGGATATCGGATTTGTTGACCATCGAAGGAATAAGAACGACCGGAACGCCATCTCGCATTGGGTGGGTTTGTGCACCAAAAAGCCGGACCTCCCCTTCCTGCCAGACAACGGGTAAAGTAGGCATAGCACGTTTGAAAGGATGAGCTTGATACTTTTTTATGCCTATAAAGAAGTCCTGCAAGATCGTCTCGCTGAACGCCGTCCCACCCGCCAGACCGGCGGAAGCTAGGGAGGCCATTCCAAGCTGGAACGGCAGGGGTTTGGGACCGCTACGCATCGACATTTTCCTTATGCGCCTATTTTAGGATAAAAAAGCAACAATATGAAGGGAAACACGCAACAAATTAATTCTTTTGCCTTGCAATAAATTCTTGTGCATAATAAAGGTTAATAATATACGCAGCATATTAGACAGGAGTGTAGCCTATGGCCGCCACCAAGAAAAAGTCCGATGAACCAACAGTCATCAAAAAGTACGCTAACAGACGTTTGTATGATACCGGGCGCAGCAGCTATGTCACGCTCGAAGATTTGTGCGAAATGGTCAAAGAAGGCCATGACTTTGTCGTTTATGATGCAAAGTCCGGCGAAGACCTCACCCGCTCTGTTCTGACCCAGATCATCGTTGATCAGGAAAGCAACGAAGGCCAAAGCCTTCTGCCCATCGGCTTCCTGCGCCAATTGATCGGTTTTTACGGCGACAATCTCGGCCCGCTGGTTCCGAACTATCTGGAACATACGATCCAGACCTTCGCCAAGAACCAAGAACAGCTTCGCACGCAGATCAACAAATCGATCGAAGGTATGTTCCCAGTGCCGAACCTCGAAGAGATCAATAAGCAAAACATGGCGATGTTCGAAAACGCCATGCGCATGTTCCGCCCCTTCGGCGGCCAGGGCAAGGACGATAAATAATCGTTCGCGAAGCCAAACACAAAAAACCCCGCCATGTTGCGGGGTTTTTCTTATTCTAAAAATCCGCCTGCCAAGCAAGCAGGCTCAATATCCGATAGTGAAGCGCATTACAGCCCTCTCACAAAACCGGCAATCTTATCGCGGCTGTCCATCGCAACATCCATATCGGCAGCGCCCGTCTGATTGGCGATGGCGATAAAGCGGCCCTGATCTTCAAAGAAGATAAGCGAGGAAGACGTGCTGGCCGACGGGCTGACGCAGGCAACTTCATAAAGCGCCATGCGTTTGGCCGCCCCGCTGTTGGAAGGCGACGGCATGGACGCGAAATCCCCGCCGCATTGCTGCTTTTGATAGGCGATGTATTGGCTTACCAACGCATCGAAATTCCCACCTGCTTTGACCGAAGCCGTTCCCTTCACATTGCTACCATCAGTCCAGCCGAAATTTTCGGCGGATGGGAAGCCGGATGTCTTGCTGACGCCCCCCACGGCCAGACCGGATCGTTGTAGCAAAGTCTTGATGCTGGCGCCGTCATAACCAGCCAGAGCCGCACCGACGGGAGCCGTAGCTTGCAATGACACCGATGGAACAACCGAGCCAGCCGCTGGCGTGATGCTGGCATAGCTTGAAGCACTGGCGCTACGCTCGCTCTGCAAGGTCGAAACCTGATTTTGCAGTTGCTGGATCTGACGGGTCAACGCCCCCACCTCTGCCGTTCCGTCATTGCGCGAAGAATCCGCAACAGCCAGACGGTTTTTAAGTTGCGTGCTTTCTTGCTGCAAAGACGCAAGCTGATTTTGATAGGTCGCCAGTTGCGTATCCTTCGTCGCCATCTGGCGCTTGGCATTGTCCAGATCGAGCTGTATCGAAGCAACCTTGTCCGCCCGGGCCGCGCCGTTGTTTTGCACATCGGACAGCTGGATGCGCAACTTATCTGCCTCCGAGCGCAAGACGATATTTTGATCGCGAAGCGCGTCATTGTCCGCCTTGATCGACGTGATGGCATCATTCAGCGACGCCATCTGCTTTTGCTGAACAGGATCGATTTTCGGCGCGGCCGCGGCAGTTTGCGCTACTTTCAAAGCCGCTTGGGCGTCAGCCAGCGCTTTATCCTTAGACGCCAGAGAGTCTGTAGCCGCCTTATTTTGCGTTTGCAGTGCCGTCAACTGTGCGTGAACCGAAGCCAGTTGCGCGGCTTGCGCAGGATCGGCTTTGGGTGTCGTTTTTGCAACGGCCAACTCCTGATCTTTTTGCGCCATAGCGACCTTGATGGCTTGCAACTCTTTCTGAAGCTGTGCTTGTGCTTGCAATTGCGATTGAAGAGCCGCCTTCTCACCCGTAGCCGCAGCATCCTTCGCGACAGCGGCCTTTTGCAAATCTGCCACTTGCTGTATCAGTTTTGCGTTGTCGGCCTGTAATGTTTGCGTTGCTGCAACAGACTTTTGCAAAGAAGCCAACTGCGCGGCCGAAGCCGCCTTTTCCGCCTCCAGAGCTTGCGTCTTTTGTGCAACCTGTGCAGCGACCTGCTGGCTCACCTGATCCTGCACCATTTTTTGCTGATTACCCAATTTGCTGTTGGCCTCATCCAGCTGGTCTTGCAGGGAACTTAACTTTTCGATCTGCTGTTTATCGGCGACGGCGGGATCGAACAGCATCTGTTCAATTTCAGCCTTTTCACGGTTGCAACTTGTGCGCTCCTGCTCCAGTTGCATGCCCAAACGGCGGATCTCACGCTCAGCCTCGTTAAAACGCTTGGTCGCTTGCTCTAGATCCCAGTCTCCTGCTACGGCAGTCAGCCCTTTGTCTTCTTGTTGAACGCGCATGCTTTCCAGTTGCTTGGCCAGAGCATTATTGTCTTTTTGCGCAGCCTCCAGCTTAACCTCCAGATCCGCGATCTTGCGAAGAGACTTCGTTTCGGTGTTGAGAGCCGCCTCTCCGATACGGACCTGCGACTGGCGCAAGCTGTCCTCAAGTTGCGCATTCTTGATTTCAAGTTCCTTGGCGCGCGTTTGAGCCGCGGCGACATCTTCAGGCTTCGCCAGCTTGGCTTTTTCGGCTTTCTCGGCCTCCAGCTTCGCGGCCAATGCCTCGTTTTGCGCCTTAACAGCATCCAATTGCTTTTGCGCTTCAGGCGTAATCGCGGCCGTTTTCTGTTTAAGAGCCTGATTCTCGTTCGCCAACTCGGCCATGCGTTTTTGCATGGCCTTCATTTCTTCATCTTCTTCGATTGGTGTCAGGCGGCCATCGGATTTTGCGGCGGTTTTTGCCGCAATAACCGCAGGCCCCGGAACCAACTCAAGTTGCGTCAATTTTGTTGTCTGTGCTTTGGAATCAGGCTTCACAGCAGGAAGAACGGAATCGGGCGCGGACGGGCGTTTGACCAACTCCGGCGCGTCCGCTTTTGCTGTTGCGGTAGCCGCTTCAACAGGCTCATCGGCAGACGGCGGACGCGGCACTTGCTTGCCGGCGGCGGGCGATGTTTTGGCGACGGCATCTTCCGCAACATCTTCGCCTTTAGATTTGCCGAAGTTACGACGCTTCGGTGCCTCGTCCTCACCACGCAACGTCGGCTCTTGCGCGCGGATGCTGTCGGCAAAGCCCTGCAATATACTTTTTTCCTCTGCCGCAACTTCGGTTTTTTGCGCAGCAATTTCCGGCGCAGAAGCGCCGAAAGCGACTTTTTCGCCAACTTTACCTGCATTGAATTCCTTGGCGGTATTCACCGGCTCCGCGTTCAGGACATCTTTGGTCTGCGCTATTTTTTGCGTAGCCTTGCCGCCATTCGAAGCAGACTTCAGTTCATCCATACATTCACTTAAATCGCCCTGCCCTTTGGCAATCTCCGGCATCGCAAACGCATAGCTTTTGTCAGCGATTTTCACCTTCATCAACTGCGATTTGTTCAGCGTATCGAAAAACCCTGTGTCCCAGCCAAGACGAATGACCATAGCCTTTTCAGAGGCCGGCATCATGTCATAGGCACGGATTTGACCAGGGCCGGGTTGCAGGCTGATTTTGAGTGACTGGTCTTTTTTGAAAACATCTTTTTGGAAATCGATGGCCAGCGAATATTCTTCGGTTTGACTGCGCCCCAAACTGAGCACCACGCCGTCATCGTACTTGCGCGACAGGGTGCAGTAGGAATTGCCGCCTTGCGCCATGCGGTCAACCTTGGCAACTGACCACGCACCCTTAGGCTGCATGGACTGCTCCTGCCCCATCGCTGGAGAAAGAACAACGGTAGCAAAAAGCCCCGCAAGCAAGGTGGAGGTCAGATATCTGTTCAAACGCATGGATCGGCCCCTGCAATTAATAACGCGCATTCCCTGAATCGGGATGAAATTTCAAAAGAAGAGTACAAGCTCCTCGGCATCGCGCAAAGGAGGATTTTAAGGAAATCCCCCGTTAAAGAAGCATAGAAGGAAATGGCAGATTGAGCTACGCGCCCGCATCCATCAGGAGTGTGCGCGCCCCTGTGCTCGGGTCAATATTCAATTGGCCCAGCGGGCGACGAGAATCGCTACCATATTGATCCAGCAACGATTGCACAGCCTCTTCGAAGCTACCATTAACGGAAACCGCCTTTTTCACAGGGAAATTCTCGTAGGACTGCCATACGATGGAAACACCCGCCTTAGCGGCCCAGTCATCCAGAACTGCTTGCAGATTCGCACCAGCAGGAGCTGTCCACGATGTACGGTATGCAGGGATCGCCGCTTGAATAGGCGCAACGGCCGGGGCCATCGGCGCAGACGCGGATTGCGCCAGAATACTACCCAAGTCTTTGCGGTCACCTGTTGCCGTTTCGACATGTGCATCCATACCCGTCGCCGCACTGTTTTCTGCCAGCAATTGAGAGACGGCATCTTCAAAACTACCGTTCAATTTCAGATCTTGCGCAACACGTCCGTTCTGCGTGGATTGCCAATCCAGATCATAACCCGCGCGGCTCGCCCAGCGGGACAGAACGGCACGCATATCTTCACCTGCTTTTGCATCCCATACTGTAGCCGCTACTACAGGCGTAGGCGCGGAAGGCGGCATTGCCAAAGGCGCACGCGGCGCTATTGCAGAAGCCTCCGCACGAGATATGCGCGGCGCAATCGGGTCAGGTTTTGCACTGTCATTTTGCACAATATCTTTAAAGGATTTTGGCAGATTTTTTCCAGCCATGGTAGGCAATGGCGTGGGAGCATTCGGCGCAACATCATTGGTTTCGTTCGCAGCAATTTTTGGCGGCATGGGTGAAAGCGCCGCCGGTTTTTCCACGGCCGGAACAGGTTGCGCAGAGGCAGAACGCACACCCTCGCCGATCGGCGGAACAGGTTGCGCATTACCGCCCGTATAACAGCTTTCCAGATCAGCGTAGGCTTTGGCGAGTTGGCCTAACGAAAAGCCCATCTTGTTACCTTCGATATCGATCTCGATGCCCGGCGCGTTTTTGGAAACGCTGTAGAAATCACCCAGCGGACGCAAGTTGAAAATCAACGTGCTACCTGTAAAAGCCGAAGCGCTCACCTGCTTGGCATAACTCTCGCCCACGGATAACATGGCATTATATTTCTTGCCCTGAGTGAACACGTTCTGACGGAAATCGACGGCCATGGCGAGGATTTGTCCGCCACCACCGGAAAAGCGGACGACAAAGCCGTTGTCGTATTCCGTGGAGGCCACGCATGGCAATTTAATACCCTTTAGACCACGAACATTGGAGACTTGCGAAGCGCCGACCGTCCATCCGCTTGCGGGCGTAAAGACAGGCGGCGGCGCGTCTTGAGCCAGAGCCGGAATGGAAACAAGGCTACAAAGGGCCAGAGCGAGAAGAACGGGACGTGAAACAGTCGCCTTCAGGTTTTTATTGAGCATGGCCGGACGCTTAACCCCGTATCTGATTGAATTTTCGGATTTGCCGACAATAAAGTCCCGCGCCGCGCCGCGCAATAGCCATTATACAGGGGGACATCATCCATCCCCGCTTTTGCTATTTGGCTTTTTTGTCTGCTATGCCGAGCCGGTGGGACAAGGAGCTTTCAAGGAAAGCATCGATATCGCCGTCTAGAACGGCTTGGCTGTTGGTATTCTCTGTACCGGTCCGCAAATCCTTGATCATCTGATAAGGTTGCAAAACATAAGAACGGATCTGATGGCCCCATCCAATATCAGTTTTCGAAGCCGCCGCTACGCCTGCCGCCTCTTCTCGCTTACGCAACTCCAGTTCGTATAAACGGGCTTTAAGCATGTTCATGGCGTCCGCGCGGTTCTGGTGCTGGGAACGACCGTTCTGACAAGAAACCACCACACCGGTAGGTATGTGAGTAATTCGAACAGCGGAATCCGTCGTGTTGACGTGTTGGCCGCCCGCGCCGGAAGAACGATACGTATCGACCTTAAGGTCTTTATCCAGAATTTCGACATCGATGCTGTCGTCGATGACGGGCGTAACACCAACAGAGCAAAAACTTGTGTGACGGCGAGCGGCAGAGTCAAACGGCGAAATCCGGACAAGTCTGTGCACGCCGCTCTCGGTTTTCAGCCAACCATAGGCTCGCTCGCCTTCAATACGGATCGTGGCGGATTTAATGCCCGCCTCCTCGCCTTCACTCCGATCCAGCAAGGAAACCTTAAAACCACGCCGTTCAGCCCAGCGCGTGTACATGCGAAGAAGAATCTGCGCCCAATCCTGAGATTCCGTTCCACCAGCTCCGGAATTGATCTCCAGATAGGCATCATTCATGTCCGCTTCACCAGACAGCAGGCTTTCCAGCTGGTATTTGGCAACATCGGCTTGCAAAGAAAACAAGGCTTTCTCGGCATCCGCAACGATAGAGGGGTCGCCCTCTTCTTCCCCCATACCGATCAATTCGACATTGTCGTTAAGAGAGGCTTCCATGGTGCGAAGTTTGGAAATCTGACCGTCGAGCATCGTGCGCTCTTTCATGACGGCCTGCGCTTTTTGCTGATCGCTCCAGAGGGCCGGGTCTTCGGCGGCGGCGTTTAGCTCCGCAAGACGCTTGAGGGCAACGTCCCAGTCAAAGATGCCTCCTCAGCAGGGTCAGCGACTCCTTGACTTCGCCTACCACTGCTTCGATTTCTGCCTTCATAGGGAAGCCCCGACCTAGGAATTAAGCCGCGCGTTTCATAGAAGAAACGGTCTGCACCATCATATCGACGGCAGCGGCCACATAAGCCGGCAATGTCTCGCCGGACGTGTTACCCGTCATCAAAAGACCGTCCACCGATACAGCTTCTTCAGACCAGGTCGCACCGGCTGTTTCACAAATCGCCTTCTTGGATTCGGGGCCGGAAACCGTTTTACCGGACAAATGGTCCGTATGGGCCAGCAATTGGACAGCATCGCCCATGCAGATCACAGGCTTCATAGCGGCAATAAAGCTACCGATAAAGCGGCGGGAATGGGCCGTCAGCTTGAGTTTATCCAAGGAACGCTGACCGCCTGGAATGATGACGGCGTCATAATCGATACCCAGTGCCGTGTTCAATTGCGCGTCGATAGCAAAATTATGCCCCCAACCCTTGCCGTCCCAGCCGTTGACGAGGCCGGAATCGGTGGAAACGATGCGTAGGAGCGCGCCCTGTTCGATCATCGCTTTTTGGATCATGAGGAAGTCGGCTTCATCGAAACCGTTAGAAATAAGAACAGCAATTTTTTGTGATTGCAGTGTTTTGGCCATGTTTTTTCCCTTTATTATTGCCTTATAGTGCCCAAAGAGCGTGCGCCTTGCGCGGCACATCCTGTTGGTAAGATTTGATTGAGCGCGCGGATAATACGTATGCGCGGATGATTGTCAAGATTTAGTAGATTCTTATAAGAGAGGGAAGCACCAACGCATGTTTCCCACAATTTGTTTCGTAATGCCGAAACGCCCCTGTACAGCTTTGAAATATTAACAAAAATTAACCGTTTTATTCATGCTTTTTTAGCCATTCTGCTTTACTTTACCCGCAGGTCGTTTATAAAAAAGAATGACTTATCGGGCGTTTGTCCGGTTTACCAATCAAGGAATTAGGAGTTTTCAATGCAGATTCTGCGCGGACTTATGATCGTGGCTGGCGTAATGGCCCTCGGCGCTTGCGATTTCAACAAATTCGATGAAGTGGACGCGCTGAACGAAGCGCAACCGGTCGGTAGCCCCTTCACGCAAAAACTGACCGCAGAATACCGCGATTTCGTTGATGCCGAAAAAGGTAGCATGAAAGACCATGCAGACGCTCTGCACTTCGCCCGCAAAGGCTTGGCTTCCGCGCGCGGCGATGTCGTAATGCCTGAACCGCTCGGCGACTGGAACATCCAACCTGAATTCATGGACGAACTGTCCACGGGCCGCAACCGCATGATCGCCATGTTCGACCTCGGCGCCCGCGAAATGTATCCGGATGTCTCCGCCGTTGCCCAATCCCGCTATGACTGCTGGATGGAACAACAAGAAGAAAACTTCCAGCCTGACGACATCAACCGTTGCAAACGCGAATTCCTCGCCGCTCTGGAACAACTCGAAGGCGCAATGCCTGCCGCTCCTCCGGCAGCCCCTGCTCCGGCTCCTGCCGACAATCCTTTGAATGTTGATCCGAATGCGCCGATGGCCGTTGAAAACGCTATGTATCTCGTGTTCTTCGACTGGGATCAATCGACCCTCGGCCCCGGCGCGCAAAGCGTTCTGGATGCCGTTGCCGCCGAAGCTTCCAAGCGTAGCTTGAACGCGATCAACGTTGTCGGCCACGCCGACCGTTCCGGTCCGAACGACTACAACCAAAAACTGGGTATGCGCCGCGCCAACGCCGTACGCGATGCTCTGGCCCAGCGCGGCATCGCCGCCAACATTATCAACGTCTCCTCCCGCGGGGAAGACGAGCGCCTCGTCGAGACGCCGGACAATGTTCGCGAGCCGGCCAACCGCCGTGCCCAGATCTCCTTCCAATAAGGATATCTTCAACCGATACGAAAACAGGGCCCTTACCGGCCCTGTTTTTTGTTGTTCGAGTTTCCACCATTTCCTCCTGTTCTCCAACCAGAAGGTGGGCAGAAAAGATATTAATTCCGGATCGCAGGTGCGGCGTTGACAGCATCGTTGATGCGCACATCGACATCGGCGATCAGCTTCTCCAGAAAAGCGACCTGACGCATCTCGCGTTCTTCAAGTGTGACGCTGGACGGCATAACGAGCGTGCGGTCCATCTTGATCGTTGTCGGCCCCATGCGGCCGTTGAAGCCGCTCGGTTGCGGCGTGACGCGAAGGCCCAGATAGACGTGATATTCATCTTCCGTGCCCGCATCCGCCCATTTCAGGACTTTGTTGTTCTGCGGAATCTGGCGTACATGAACGCGGCTGTCCTCGATTACGATCGTGAACGTGCCGTCGCCCGACCCGCTCGCCTTCCAGCGGTTGCCGGCGTAGCGGCGCACCGCCTCGGCGGGCGTAATCACGAACTGGCTGGAAACATCCTGCGCGTCGTTTGCGTTGTTGAAGGATTCAACGACATCCGCAGACATCACATTCAGCGTGACGGGCTGATAATTGGCAAAGCTTAGTTGAGGCGCCGGCTTCGCACCGTTGATGGTGCAGGCTCCTGCGCCCAGCAAAGCAACGGCGGCAGCGCCGAGCAGAATTTTCTTCATGATGCATCTCCTTTTTCAATGGTTGCCGGATCGATCTCGTAATCACGGCTACAAAATTCGCATGTCATGACGATTTTGCCATCAACCGTGATCTCGTCAATATCTTCTTGGCTCATGGTAGACAAAACACCCGTCACGCGATCGACGCTACAGCGGCATTTATTCTGCAACGGCTTTTGCTCATAAACGCGCACACCTTCTTCATGGAACAAGCGGAATAGCAATTCTTCAGCCTTAATTTCGGACGAAAGCATCTCTTCTTCCTTGACGCTACTAAGCAGGATCATCGTGCGGCGCCAGTCATCTTCGTTCACATTGCTCTGGTCTTTGTTATACGTCGCTGTATCTTCAGGCATCTGCTGGACCATAATGCCGCATGCGCGCCATTTTCCATCCACCTTGCCGACCGACATCATCATGCCTGTGCCGAGTTGCTCGGACTGTCCGAAGTAATGTTGCACACTAGCCGTCAGAGATTCGGATTTCAATTCCACGATCCCCTGATACCGCTCGGCGAACTCGCCCTGATCCACGGTAAAGGCCATATAGCCTTTGCCAAGCAATTCGGCACGATTGGTATTGTAAATTGCGCCGTCGATCTCGTCATGTTTGTAGGTCGCGCAAGCACGAATATTCCCATCGCTCGTCATATCGGCGACCAGCATTTTTACCGGACCGTCCCCCGATGTCTGAAGCGTAAAGACTCCGTCGTATTTCAGCATAGAAGACAGCATCACGCACAGCGCCAGCGTCTCCCCCGTGAGATGTAAAACATCATCGGGGTATTTGTGCGCGTTTAAAATAGCCTCGATAGCAGACCCTAGCCGCACGATACGGCCACGGATGTGCGAGGATTCCAGCTGGAATGATTGTACGAAATTGTCATCCATAATTTACTAACTCTTGATCTTGTATCCGGTCTTGAGCATCCAGTAGGTCAGGCTCGCCAGAAAAGCGTTAATAATCACCAGCATGACAAGCCCCACCGTCATATTGCCGTCCGCGTGACCGATAAAGCCATAACGGAACCCGTCGATCATATAAAAGAACGGATTGTAATGTACAAGCGTCTGCCAGATTCCGGGCAACTGGCTCGCCGCATAGAACGTGCCCGACAAGAATGTCATTGGCGTGACGATAAAATTGGTCACGGCAGCGATATGGTCGAATTTTTCGGACCAAATACCTGCGGCCAAACCAAGGCTGGAAAGCATCATATTGCCCAGAACCGCATAAACAATCACAGCCCATAATGCATGGATCTGCATACCCACCGTCAACGCAACCGCCGTTGCACACACGGCCCCCACGATCAGCCCGCGCAAGACGCCGCCGATCATGTAACCCGCGAACAATTCAGCTGGAGATATCGGCGGTAGCAAGACATCGACGATATTCCCCTGCACCTTGGCAATCACGAGAGAGGACGATGTATTAGCGAACGCATTTTGTACCATGGTCATCATCACAAGACCGGGCGCGAGGAAGGTCAGGTAGGGTATCCCCTCCACCGTCTTGGCAATCCCGCCAAACGCCAGCGCAAACACTGCATAATACAGCAAGGTCGTCACCACGGGCGCGACGATGGTCTGCGTATAGACATTCAAGAAGCGCCCCACCTCTTTTTTAACCAGCGTTTGCAGGCCAATAAAGTTAATTGGGGGAATGACGCGGGGTTTGAGGTCGGCGTTGATTGGTATAAAGTCGTTGGGAGTCATGAACACATCCGGTGATAAAATGCAGGAAAATACTGACAGCCAACATATGGCAGAGCCGGAAAATATCAAGCGCGGCAACCGCAGGCGTGAAAAAAAGCCCCCGAAGAAGATCACGGAAAAATACCTCTATAATTCCGGTTTGGCCTATCTGCAGCGTTTCCCGACCAGCACCCCTCATTTCCGGCGTATCATGGGCCGCAAGATCGACCGCTCCTGCAATTACCATAAGGATCAGCCAAAAGAAGACTGTATTTCCTTGCTCGACAAGACCGTTGAAGCCTTCGTGCGCATGGGGCTTTTAAACGATGAAATGTATTTGGGCGGTATGGTGAATTCTCTGCGACGCCGTGGCCTCTCAAAACAGGCGATCCTCTCCAAACTGCAGCAAAAAGGATTGGCGCAGGAAAACATTCTGACTGTTTTGCGTGATTACGATGAAGACACTGGCGTAGCAAACGGCGATTTAACAGCCGCTCTAAAGCTCGCACGCCGCAAGAAGCTCGGCCCGTTCCGCCGCGAAGGAGACTTCGATAAAAACAAGGAATTGGCCGCCCTCGCCCGCGCGGGCTTCGGCTTCGATATCGCGCAAAAGGCATTGGGGATGGATGAAGAAGAAGCCAATGGCTGGCTTTCTTCTATGCGAATTTAAAGGGGTTTTGGTGCAAGCGCTACTGTCGCTGCGACAGTTTTACCGGCATTGTCCCGCTCTATTTTGACGGATTGCTCCTTAGCGACTTCTTCAGAAGGACGCATCAGTGAAAATGTCTCTGCAGGCTGAAAGACAGCACTGGGAACATTGTAATAAGCTCCAGCGCCCGCGAGTGCAAATTCTGCCGCCACAACGCCCAGAACCCCTATGCGGCTTTCACGATCGGCATCAAGCGAGAAAGCGAACGCGCCGTAGACGCCGGTCACGACTGCGCCCCAGAACGCCCCTTGTGCGGCGCTATGTGCTGAATTCAAGAGTCCGCCAAAAGCCGCGCCGCCAGCTTGGACAACCAGCACGTTTAAAGCCCCAGCTCCGGCCTCACGCCAGTCAAAAGAAGGCTTTTTCAAAGAGGGACTTGGTTCATAGTCGGTATCATAGGAAGACACCGAATTATCCCATGACGGGGAACCATCGTAATCCCCATAAGGATCATCGCCGTCGCTAGTCCTAGTATAATAAGCCATAATCATCCACTCCAGCTTCCTATAAATTGACAGAATGCAGGTAACTGTAAAGCTTTTTACACTTATGTCAATAAAAAGAGCAACACCACTTTTTACGAAGGAATAATGCTAAACCCGCTCCGGCGTTTTGGCTTGCTGCTGGGAGACGCGCTTGGGCGGAAAGATCAAGGTTGCCGTGGTGCCTATCCCCTTCTGGGAGAACAGCTCGAACGAGCCGCCATGAAGAGCCATCAGGGACTGTACCAACGTCAGACCGAGGCCCGTGCCGGATTCCGCCTTATTGAGCGCGGTGTTGACTTGCCCGAACGGCGAAAGAGCCTTTTCAATTTCCTCGTCCGTCAAACCGATACCTGTATCCGTGACGGAAATCTGCATCTGGCCGAAATCATCCACATCGGCATGAATGGAGATGCGCCCGCCTTCGGCCGTGTATTTCACAGCATTGGACAAAAGATTGATGAGCATCTGCTTGATGGCATGCCCCTCGCCGATCAGCTTGGCGGTGTCCGCGCCCACATAATTGGAGACGATCATGCGGTTCGCCTCGATTTTCGGACCAAGCATTTCAAGACTGGCGAGAACGGTTTTGTGCAGATCGACCACGCCCTCGTTTAACTGGCGCTCGCCGGCCTCGATCCGCGACATATCGAGAATATCGTTGATGACCTGCAGCAATCGCTTACCGCTCGAATTGATATCGCGGGCGTAATCCAGATATTCAGCACGTCCCACTTCGCCGAACGCTTGGTTCTGGATGATGTCGGAAAAGCCGATAATGGCGTTCAGCGGCGTGCGTAGTTCATGGGACATGTTGGCTAGAAATTCGGATTTGGAGCGGTATGCCAAATCGGATTCAACCTTCGCCTCACGCAACGCGATTTCTGTCAGCTTGCGTTGCGTGATGTCATCCATGCTACCTTCGTAAAAAATCAACTGGTCCTGATCGTCCCGAACGGCACGCAAGTTTTCCTGCACCCAGATAACCGTGCCATCCCTGCGGCGGACCTGACATTCGCTTGTCGTGCTACCGGAACGCAAGGCGTCGCGGAGTTGGCGTTCCCGTTCGCGTGGATGGACATAAATATCGGTGTTAGCGTTGCGGACATCGCGCAGAATTTCTTCGGATGTCTCATACCCCATGATGGCCGCCATAGCGGGGTTGGCCGACAAATACACCCCTTCTGGTGTAACCTGATAAATACCGGATGCTGCGTTTTCAACGATAGCGCGGTATTTTTTTTCCGCTTCGGAAAGCGCACGTTCGGCGCGGCGGCGCTCTTCCACATCGGTGATGGTTCCAACGACGCGCATATCCTTGTTCTCGTCCTGACGCAACATAGAGACCGCCAATTCCACAGCGCGGAATGTACCATCTGCCGTGCGAAGACGGGTAAAAGCGCGGTAGGCTTGCCTGCGCCCTTTGACCAGCATGGCCAGATTGTTGCGCTGTTCGGCCTGATCCTGCATATACAAGAGGTCAAAAATGTTGCGCCCCAAGGAACGCTCCGCAGAGAAACCGGTGATCTTCTGCCATGTGTCGTTCAAGAAGAGAATGTCCCCTTCCGTAGAAGTTTCAAAGATAATATCGCTGACCGCGTCAATGACGGCGCGGTTCTCTTTTTCCGCACGGCGCAAAGCCTGATAAAGCTTTTCACGCTCCACAACCTCATGTTTCAATTCATCGTTTTTGTGCCCCAATTCCCTATTGATATAGGACAGCCTCAATGCCTGCTTCTGGTTGTTGCGGACATACAGCGTTCCGATCAGCGTTAAAGTGAGGCCGAACAAAAACATCAGCATCGGGATTTTTTGCAGGAATGTCTCGCGCTTGCTCAAGCTGACCGTTATACCCATGCTGATTTTTCGGCCTGCGAATGTCAGTTCATATTGCAACGAAAACGGTTTGATAACTTCATCGTCCGTTCGTCTGAAGGTTAAAAAGCTGACCCCCTCGGCCGCATCGACCAACGTGACTGTCTGAATAGTCTTACGACTGTCAAAAAACTTTTGCTCTACCGGCCCCATCAAGTCTGCCATGCCGAAAACGATATCCGACAGACCATTGGCGCGCTCGACACGTTGCGCCAAAACGAAAGGCGTACTACCGTCCATTCGTGACGGACCAAACAGCCCTACAAACTGGGCGCCCTGTTTTACACGATTGATCTTTTCGATCACTTGCTTAGCCAAGGCACCCGTGGCCGTGGCCTGCTCCTTCGCACCAAAAAGCGGGCGCGAGATATAACGCTCGGGACCAACGCCCTCAAGCCAGATAATGCTGTTATAATATTGCTTGTAAGAGGATTGCAGGATGGTTTCGGCGGCCTTGGCAGAATCTGCCGCTCCGAACAATGAAATAGCGTTCGACGCCCCTCCTATCCCACTTTCGAGATAAGCAAAACGCTCCAGAAAATGTTCGTGCGCCTCATTGGCAATAAAGTTCAGACGCTCTTCGACGATCTGATGAATGAATACATTTAAAGTGGCGAACGCGGTAAAAGTCAGGATCAGGCCGTTCAGGAATACCATGATCTGCGCCATGTTGCCTGACATCCAGCCTGGACGCAGGCCAGGCCTTTCCGGGACGTCTACAGGTCCCTTCAAATTGTCATTCCCGATAATTGACATATATCCCCGCGCTGTTGCAACGCAAAAAGAAATTTCTCCACCCTAAACAATGCCGAAAATAGGTTAAATAAGTCCTAATACGCCCCTGTTTTTTCTTTTTGCGGAACCTATCCTTCGCTGGCGGGTTACCCTTGTGTACCCAAATTAACGAATCGCTTGACCGTGGTGCACAAAAAACATAATTTGATGACCAAGATCATTTCAGGAGAGAACTGCCATGCAGCATAAAAATTCCGCCGAAGGTTTTTTCAGCGATGCCCAGACGACGCTAAAACAGATGTTGAACACTGTGCCGACTGGCTACCCTTTCGACTTCAAAACCATTTTGGACGCACAGCGTAAAAACTTTCAGGCGCTGACCGAAGCCAACCAGCGCGCCCTACAAGGCTGGCAAGCCATCGCCGCCCGTCAGACGGAAATGGTTTCTCAATTTGTGCAGGACAATTCCAGCCTAGCCCGCGAAACCTTCACCGAAGGCACGCCGGAAAGCAAATTCGCCAAACAAACCGAATTGCTGAAAACCTCTTACGAAACGTCCGTTCACAATGCGCAGGAACTGGTCGAAATGGCCCAGAAATGCGCCAGTGACGCCGCTGAAGTTATCAACGACCGCGTTGTCGCGACCCTCGGCGAAATCAAGGCGACCGCCAAGAAAGCCAAGGCTTCGGCTTAGCAATCCCAAATCTATTTTAGGGCCGCCTTTCGGGGCGGCCTTTTCTATGAGGCGCCCCATGAACGATCATACCGCAATGCCAATAGATTATGCCGATTTTGAAAAAGTCGATATCCGCGTCGGCCGCATCGTCGATGTGCAGGACTTCCCCGAAGCGCGCAAACCGGCCTTCAAGCTATGGGTCGATTTTGGTCCCGGACTCGGCATCAAAAAGACGTCCGCGCAGGTCACCGTCAACTACACGCATGACGCATTAAAGGGAAAGCTGGTAGCCGCTGTGGTCAATTTCCCGCCGCGCCAGATTGGCAAATACATGTCCGAAATTCTCGTGCTTGGATTTCCCGACGCCCAAGGCAATGTGACCCTGTTCTCGCCCGACAAAGACATTCCGCTGGGCGGCAAGCTCTATTAAACCGGCAGATCTATGACCACCCGCAAACCGCCTCGGGGGCTGTCATCCAGCCAGATTTGCCCCCCGTGCGCGTGGACGATATCCTGCACAATAGGAAGCCCCAGCCCCACCCCGCCGGTTTTGGCATTGCGCGATTCCTCGCCGCGGAAGAACGGCTTGAACACATCCTCGTATTGTTCGACCGGAATGCCGGGGCCGTCGTCATCGACGCAAATCTCGACCGCATCGCCGAATTTTTGTGCGGAAATCCATGCGGTCTTGCCGTACTTCAACGCGTTGCCCAGAAGGTTGCCCAGACACCGCTCGAACGCGACAGGACGCAAGGATAGTTCCAGATCGGAAGGTACGTTCGCGTGAACGCGCTGCTCCTCGCGGTTCATGCTTTGTGCAAGGTGCCCTATCAAGACATTGAGATTTGTGCGGATAGGCTCTTCTCCGCCTTCGCCGCGCGCAAATTCCAGATAGGCGCCGATCATCTTTTCCATGTCCGAGACGTCTTTTTTCAGGTCCGAGATTTCCGCCCCGCCCCCCATCATTTCAAGTTGTAGCTTCATGCGCGTTAAAGGGGTGCGAAGATCGTGGCTCACCCCGGCCAGCATAGCCGTGCGTTGCTGGATCTGGCGTTGTAGGCGGCTTTTCATCTCAACGAAAGCGCGGGCGGCCTGCCGCACTTCCCGCGCCCCCTCGATCTTGAAAAACGGCACATCCCGCCCTTTGCCGAAACGTTCCGCCGCAATGGCCAGCCGCCGTATCGGACGAATCTGGTTGCGCATGAACAGCGTGGCGATAATGAGCAAAACGATGGACGACCCCGCCATCCACAACAGCACGATATAGCCGGTAGAGGAGAAAATCCGCCGCTGCGGCACGGAAACGGTCAAAACCCCCTGTTTCAGCTGCACCGAAATTTCCACCCATTTTTCGTCCCGGTCGATTTTGATGTCATAGGGGCGCTTCACCTGCGCATCGAGGGCGGCGGCCAAAGTCTGGGCGATAATGTTCTCGCGGCTGGGATTTTGAAACCCCTTGCGGTTGTCGTAAAAAATCCGCTGAAGGACGCTACCCTTTTTGTAAGACGTGGCAAAATCCAGCAAGACCGCCCGCTTGGTTACTGAAAAAACCCGCTCATCCGCAGCGTCGTTTTCGATCTCTTCAGCCATGACCGAAATCTCGCCGGCAATGGCAAAGGCTAGGCGGTTGCCCATGGTCTGCCAGTGGCGGTCGAAGAAGATGTAGGTCGTGATGATCTGAACCAGAAAGATCGGCATGACGAGGATCAGCAACGAACGCGCCATCAAGGAGCGCGGCAGCAATTTTCTGGCCGCCGTTTTCAAAGGCGCTTTCACTTGCGCAAGGATGCGTCTGAGGGTCATTCCTCCACCTCTTCCGCCCGCAGCAAATAGCCCTTGCCGCGCACAGTCTGCAGATAGCGCGGCACCTTGGAGTCCTCTTCCAGCTTGCGGCGCAGACGAGTCACTTGGACGTCAATCGTGCGCTCGCCCGCATCAACCCCGCACATTTCCGCTAAATCCTCGCGGCTCAGGATCGTGTCGGGCCGCTTCAACAGCGCATTCAGCAAATTGGTTTCCACATCGGTCAAACGCACCGCTTCTGCGCCATGCTGCAGCTCGGGCGTCTTCGGATCATACATCCAGCGCCCGATGCGGTAGCGTTTAAAGGTCAGCTTTTCTTGCGGACGGCGGCGCAAAATAGCCTGTAGCCGAAGCACCAGTTCACGCGGGTCAAAGGGTTTCGTCAGGTAATCGTCCGCGCCGGACGACAGGCCGTCGAGCCGGTCCTCCACCTCTCCCATCGCCGTCAAAAGCAAAACGGGCACGTCGTTTTTTGTGCGGATCTCGCGCGTCAGGGATCGTCCGTCCTGACCGGGCATCATGACATCGACGACCAGCGCATCAAAGTTGCCGATCTGTAATATCTCTTTCGCCTCTTTTGCATCCGCTGCCGTAAAGGACAAGAACCCGTGCTCGTTCAGGTATCGCGAGACGAGACTTCGGATACGGTCGTCGTCGTCAACCACCAGAATATGGGGAAGCGATTGATACTCCTGCGGGTTTTGAGGCTCTGCCATGCAATTTACCTATCAGGAATGCCCGTTTTGCACAATATAAAGCCGTGCAAACCCTTGATTTCTGCGCAATTTTGCCGAAAGATAAGGGTCAATCAAAAAATATAAGGGTGTATTCCATGACAACAAAAGCATTCAGCGATCGCGACGGATTTATATGGGTGGATGGAAAAATCCTCCCCTGGCGCGAAGCAAACATCCATGTTCTCACCCATGGTCTGCACTATGCCTCCGCCGTTTTCGAAGGCGAACGTTGTTATTCCGGCAATATTTTTAAAGATAAAGCCCATTCGGACCGACTGATCCGTTCTGCCGACCTGATCGACATGAAAATGACGATGACATCCGAAGAGATCAGCGCCGCAAAAGAAGACGTCCTAAAGGCTAACAAATTGACCGACGCCTACCTGCGTCCCATTGCATGGCGCGGCTCCGAGCAAATGGGAATTTCTGCGCAAGCTACCCTCACCCATGTCGCCATAGCCTGCTGGGAATGGCCATCTTATTTCTCGCCGGAAATGCGCGAAAAAGGCATTTCGTTGCAGACCGGAAAATGGAAGGCCCCAGCCCCCGATACAGCGCCGACGCAATCCAAAGCCGCCTGCTTGTACGCCACACACACGATGTCCAAACACGCCGCCGAAGCGAACGGATTCACTGATGCGCTGATGCTCGACTATCGCGGCCTTGTGGCCGAGGCCACAGGTGCCAATATCTTCGTCATCAAGGATGGCGCGATCAGAACCCCTATTCCCGATTGCTTCCTAAACGGCCTCACCCGCCAGACGGTGATCGATCTGGCAAAACAACTTAAACTTCCGATCGAAGAAGCCCGCATAACGCCTGAAGAGCTGAAAGCTGCCGACGAAGTCTTCCTGACCGGCACAGCTGCCGAAGTGACCGCCGTGGGCAAAATCGACGACACGGAATACAAGGTCGGCCCCGTCACACGCCAATTGCGCGAAACCTACGAAGACCTCGTCCGTTCCAAAAAAGCAATTGCGGCATAACAAACTGAAAAACAATAACAAAATCGCCCGATCGGGCGATTTTTGCTTTCTTAACGGCCTTTTCGATACACTGTATCTATGGCCGATATACAGCCCACTAATTATGAGTCTATGAACGAAATGGAAAAGCGCCGTTTCGAAGCGGACAACTTTCACCTTCTCGATGCGAATACCAAGTTTCAAGTAGCCAACCGTGATTTTGCCAACGGCATCGCACCTGTGGGCGAGCGCGCCATGATTATCGACCGCGCCCACGGCAACGGGGACGGCGTTTTCAATAAAGAAGACATGGACATAATCGCCGCCAAAAGAGCGGATACAGGCTTCCTGAGCGGCATGACCAGAACGGCGGAAGTCATGCTCGATACCGCAGCGATTTCCATGGGTCTTAGCGGCGGATTCCAGCTTGGCCAGTCCGGCGCTTTAGGCGCTTTTTTCAATTACAGCGCGAAAGACGACAAAGCGCCCGGCACATCTGCGCCGGAAAACAAAAACGGGCTGGAGCAATCAAGTCTTGGAAAATCCTTCTTGAATGCCGCATTGGGCATGGTCGGCCTGAAAGACGACGAGCCTTCGCAA
Organism: Micavibrio aeruginosavorus; assembly: GCA_003241475.1. Taxonomy (GTDB): domain Bacteria; phylum Pseudomonadota; class Alphaproteobacteria; order Micavibrionales; family Micavibrionaceae; genus Micavibrio_A; species Micavibrio_A aeruginosavorus_A. The sequence continues at coordinate 7,149 of QFQB01000007.1, read as the reverse complement.
GACAACAGCTTCGGGAATTTCTTGAGCCGCAAACTGGGGTTTAATGGCCCTTAACAGCGCGCCCTATTCCAGAACATGGATCACCTGCCCGTCTTGTCATAGGGTAAAGGCCTTGGCGCCTTGCGTGCGCATCTTTCACGGCCTATCCGCAACAGAAAGAAAAATTTCAGCAAAACGAACTGATAAATCATAGATTCTGGAAAATGTTGGACTTTTTCGCGTTTTGGCGTATAGTGAGCGCATGAAACACAACAGCGCCTCTCCCGAAGAAATCCTCAATCCGAACGACCCAAAGGTTTTTACGAACCCTGAAAAGGTCCGGCTTTTGACGCCCTATCAGCAAATGATCGCGACGATCAATTTCGCCAAGACAGGCCAGCTACCACAAGGAAATGCCACCATCGCCCTCGAAGCCATCTTGAGATCTGCAGGCTACGACATGGTTTTGGACGGCCATTTAAGCGCCGCCGAAATGGCCGCTATCGAACATTTCAAGGACGCTCTCGAAGACAAGGATTTCAAAGAAACCGCAGAAGTCATGCTTAAAACCATTCTTGATCCGGATGGCGACGGCGTGCTCGACAATATGCCGCTCGCCGCCGCGCCGATGATCTCCGATGCCTTCGGAGTCGCCAGCCGCAAACAGCAAGCCATCAAAACGCTTGCCGCAAAACTGATCGCCGATCCGGATTGATCTCTAGTTGTTGAAGCGGAACAGGATGATATCGCCGTCCCTGACGACGTAGTCTTTGCCTTCGGATTTATATTTACCCGCTTCTTTCACAGCTTGCTCGCTCTTCAGCGCAACATAATCGTCATAGGCCATGACTTCGGCGCGGATATACCCCTTTTCGAAATCGGAGTGGATAACACCCGCCGCTTCCGGCCCCTTTGCCCCTTTGCGCACGGTCCACGCGCGGGCCTCTTTTGGCCCAACCGTAAAATATGTTTGCAATCCCAGCGTTGAAAAAGCGGCGCGGATAATCTTGTTCAATCCCGGCTCAGCAAGACCCAGCGTATCGAGGAACTCTTTCTTTTCTTCGTCGGAGGTCAATTGCGCGATTTCAGATTCAATCGCAGCGGAAATAATGACGCTGCCGGCATGTTGCGCTTTGGCCATCGCCTCGACCTTTTTGCTCCACTCGTTGCCCGTGGCGGCTTCGTCTTCGTTGACGTTGCAGACATAAAGGATCGGCTTGGAGGTTAGAAGCTGCGCTAACTTCATAAAACGTTGTTCTTCTGGATCGGCAGGCACAACCGTACGAGCTGGCTTGCCTTCTTCGAGCGCCGCTTTCACCTTCACGTAGAAATCGTGCTGCGCCTTGGCGTCCTTGTCATTGCCCTTGGCTTTTTTGGCAAGGTTGTCGACTTGCTTCGTCAGCGAGTCCAGATCCGCCAGCATCAATTCCGTTTCAATGATTTCTGCATCGCGGATCGGATCAACCGAACCTTCAACGTGCGTAATATCGCCGTTTTCAAAGCAACGCACGACATGGATAATCGCATCCGTCTCGCGAATATTCGCAAGGAATTGGTTGCCAAGGCCCTCGCCTTTGGACGCGCCTTTTACAAGACCCGCGATATCGACGATCTCAAGCTGCGTCGGCACGATCTTTTGGGATTTACCAATGGCGGCAATCGTATCCAGACGCTCGTCGGGGAGCGCGACCATGCCCGTGTTCGGCTCGATCGTGCAGAACGGAAAGTTAGCGGCCTGCGCGGCCTGCGTTTTCGTGATCGCGTTGAACAGTGTCGATTTGCCTACGTTTGGAAGCCCGACAATCCCGCAATTAATACCCATAGTTAAGATCCTTTTCCAATAAGTGTGCGCAATCTAGAGCCCATTATGTTGATAATCAACCCTGTAAATATAAGCGCCCCGCCGGCCATTTCCATCATCGTAATACGCTCGCCTAGAAAGATCATGGCACACAGCATGCCCGATACCGGCACCAGCAAGGCAAAGGGCGTCACCACAGGGGCTTTGTATTTCTGCAACAAATGCGACCACAAGGAAAACGCCAGCAATGTCGCAAGAAACGCCAAATAACCAATCGCCAGAACGCTTGTCCACGTCATGGCCTCTATGCCGTGGAGGATTGCCTCCGGCCCATCCAGAACGAAGGAAAGGCCGATGAGGGGAATGGGGCTAAACAGGCTCGAATAGACGATGAAGCCGACCATGTCGATGTTGCCAGCCTTCTTGGTGATGATGTTGGCGCATCCCCAGCAAAACGAGGCCGCCATAACAATCAGGAAAGGAACGAGCGCTGAAGGCTGCGATTGTTCCATGGCAAGCACACCAAGTCCTGCAAAGCACAGCAGGCACGCCGCCCATTGATGTTTTTGCAGATGTTCCTTAAAAATGAAGGATGACAGCAGGATCGTAAAAAACACCTGCGCCTGCATGATAACGGACGACAATCCCGCGCCCATACCCTGCTTGATCCCGACGAACAAAAGCCCGAACACCGCCACGCCCAGACACAGGCCAAATGACGCAAGGATCGCCCAACTGGTTTGCGGTTTTTTGATAAAAAACGCGGCAGGAATAGCCGTGAACAAAAATCGCATAGCACATAAGAACAAGGGCGGCATATCCGCCACACCGATCTTGATGACGGTAAAACTAAGCCCCCAAAGAACAGTCACCAGCAACACAAGAAAAATATCTTTTCTGTGCACCTATGCCCCTTTCGACGCGGGGAAATCCGCCGCGACTTTCGTCATATAATCCTCACCTTTTCCAGCAAGCAAAAGCGGCGTGTTTTTGGAGAGCGCGTCGATCCAGTCCGGCAACCATTGTTTTTCTGCCTTGGAAAAATCACCGAGCACATGGCCCGTTACGCGGTCCTTGTCACCTGGATGACCGATGCCGAGGCGAACGCGCCAGTAATCTTGGCTGTTCAGGCATGCATCCATGGATTTCAACCCATTGTGCCCGGCAGCTCCGCCGCCCTTTTTAATGCGCATCTTTCCAGCGGCCAGATCAAGCTCGTCATGGAATGCAATAATGCGGTTGGGGGTCACCTTGTAAAAACGCGCGACTTTTTGTACGCATTGGCCGGACAGGTTCATATAGGTCTGCGGTTTGACCAGCACGACCTTTTCCTCGTTGATCCGGCCTTCGGTGATGTCCCCTTCGAATTTTGATTTGAATGCGGAAAGACCGAAATGGCTGGCGATCTCATCGATCACCATGAAACCGATATTGTGGCGGTTGTTTTCGTAGTCTTTGCCGGGATTTCCCAGACCGACCAAAATCCACATGGGCGCGGCGTCCTGCTGGGGTTGCGCTTTGAAAAAAGAAAAGAGGCGGGAAAACATGAATATGCCTCCCCGCCTCTTTTTGTATGATTACTTCTTGTCTTCTGCAGGGGCCGCGGCGGCTTCGGTAGCGGCTTTTTCTGCATCGGCAGCGGCTTTTTCTGCGTTGATCGCGTCTTCTTCTTCAAGCAATAGACGTGGCGCAGCAATCGTCGCGATGGTGAAATCGCGGTTCGTGATGGCTGGCTTCGTGCCGTTTGGAAGTTTCACGTTGCTGATCTTGATCGCATCGCCGATTTCGAATGTGCTTAGGTCAACCGTAATGGATTCCGGAATGTCCGTCGCCTTGCAGATCAACTCGACATCGTGACGAACGATCGTCAGCGAGCCTTTGTTTTTCAAGCCCGGGCAGTTCTCTTCGTTTTCAAAGTGAACTGGAACATGAACGGTGATCGTTGTTTTCGGCGTTACGCGCATGAAGTCAACGTGCAAAACGGCATCCGTTACAGGGTGAACCTGAACATCGCGCACAAGCACGAGTTGCTTTTTGCTACCAACCGTCAGGTCGCACAGGTTCGTGAACATGTGGCCCTTGTGGTACTCGAGCGTGATTTCCTTCACAGGAAGCTCGATCGTTTCGGCTTCTTTGGCGTCGCCGTAAATAACGGCTGGGATTTTCTTTTCGCGGCGGAGTGCTCGGGCGACCCCTTTACCTGCCCGTTCCCGTGTTTCCGCTGACAGTGCGTAGTGCTTTGTCATGGTAGTGGTTTCCTTTTATATCAATAAGTTATGCGCCAACCTCCAGGGGTGCTGGTCGCTTGAGGCGCACTAAAGCGGAATCGGGGCAGAAAATCAAGGAATATCTGGGATGTGCGGCCTTTTCAAACTCAGACAAAACAAGGCCAATCAACGTTTCATAATGTAAGCAATACTGCGCTTGAACGTGAGCCCTTGAACAAAAATAGAAAACAGGACGACGATATAGGTCATTGTCAAAATAACGGGTTTTTCAGGGCCTGCAGGCAAAGATAAAGCCATAGCGATCGACAAACCACCCCGCAAGCCACCCCATGTCAGCAGGCGCACCGTGCCTTTATCGAAGGCCTGGAAAAAACGCATGACAGTCACTGGCAAGCCCACGCTTACAAATCGCGCCAACAGCACGATAGGAATGGCGATCAGGCCCAACTGAACCGTATGCGACGAAAGTGTAACAATCAGGATTTCAAGGCCAATCAATAAGAACAACACGGCGTTAAGGACCTCATCAACCAACTCCCAAAACACATCAATATGCTGGCGCGTCGTATCAGACATACCATGGGCACGGCCTTGATTGCCTATGATTAAGCCGGCAGCAACCATACAAAGCGGTGCAGATATATGCAGAGCCTCAGCTAGAGCATAGCCCCCGGTTACAAGAGCAATAGTGAGCAAGACTTCAACCTTGTAATCATCGATGGAACGCAACAAACAATACGTTATCCATCCAAGAACGCCGCCTAGAAGCAAACCGCCCATGCCCTCTTCTACAAAAGCCAATAGAACATGGCTGACTTCAAAATGATCTGGGTTATTTGCTGCGCTTAAAATGGCCAAAAAGAGCACGACGCCTACGCCATCATTGAACAGGCTTTCACCGCCGACCTTCGTTGAGAGCGATTTAGAAGCCCCCGCCTCTTTCAAGATGCTGAGCACCGCAATCGGATCGGTCGGAGAAATAAGGGCTCCAAAAAGCAAGGCATAAACATACGGCATGGGAAGCCCCATCCATTGAGCCGCCCACCATATAAGCGTCCCAATGAGGAAGGTCGCCATCACAACGCCGATCGTCGCCAGAGAACCGACAGCCCATTTTACGGATTTTAAATCATCCAGGCGAATATGAAGAGCGCCGGCAAAAAGCAGATACGATAAAAGTCCGTGCAAAACGACTTCAGAAAAATCGATAGAATTGACCACAGCCCGTGCCGCATCAAGATCAAACCAGCCCATAGAACCCGCAAAAATTGCCAGAACGGACAACAAAAGCGCAAAAGCCATATGACCAATAGTTGGAGGAAATCCTATGTATCTGTAATTGATGTAACCGCCTATTGCGGCGACAGACAATATGACAGCGATGATTTCAAAAACCGTCATGGCGGGCTTTAGGTGAAAAGCGCGGAAATCGAGCGCTCTTCGGTGATCCGCGTAATTGCTTCGCCCATAAGAGTGGCGATGCTAATGGACTCAATATTGGGCGACATACGGACAGCCTCTGGCGCACAAATGCTGTCCGTGATCACCAGCTTCTCTATCGGGCTGGAAGCCACACGGGCCACAGCGCCACCGGAAAGGACTCCATGCACGATGTAGGCATGGATGGACTTCGCACCGGCATTTTTAAGGGCAACGGCGGCATTGCACAGCGTTCCGGCGGAATCGACGATATCGTCCACCATGATGCAGTCCTTGCCCTCGACCTCGCCGATGATGTTCATGACTTCGGACACCCCCGCCTTCTCGCGGCGCTTGTCGATAATAGCCAGATCTGTATTGAGCTTTTTCGCAAAAGCGCGGGCGCGCACCACGCCGCCCACGTCGGGCGAAACCATAACTGTGCTTTCAGGCTGGAATTGCTTTTCCATGTGGGGAACAAAGACGGGCGAGATGTTCAAATTGTCCGTCGGGATATCGAAGAAGCCCTGAATTTGGCCCGCGTGCAGCTCCAGCGTCAAAACGCGGTTCGCACCCGCCGCCGTTATCATATTGGCGACCAGCTTGGCCGAAATCGGCGTACGTCCGCCCGTTTTGCGGTCCTGGCGGGCATAGCCGAAATACGGCAGAACTGCCGTGATACGGCGCGCCGACCCGCGTTTCAGCGCGTCGATCGTAATCAGCAACTCCATCAGATTGTCGTTGGCGGGATAGGATGTGGATTGGATAACGAATACATCTTCGCCGCGGACGTTGTCCATGATCTCGACGAACACTTCCATGTCGGAGAAGCGACGGATGCTGGCCTTTGCAAGGGGAACGCCCAGATGTGCGGCAATGGCTTCGGACAAAGGACGGTTGGAGTTCCCCGCGAGAATGATCATCTTTTTTCCAGAACGCTATATGTTGTTGTTTCCGGACTATAAAAAAAGGACGGCAGTTTAGGCAAGGCTTATCTGCCGCTTTGCAACAGTTTTACCGAGGACCCGATGCTTTATGTAGACCATACGCAACAGTGCCGCCGATTACAGCCGTCAGAGACGCCGGGCCAATCATATCCATTTGCGCAATAAGAGGGGAGAGAAGCTTTTGCACCCCTCCAACTTTTGCCTGACAGGCTCCGTCAAACAGACGACAAGCCGAGGCAACGACTGCAACGACGCCTGCTCCGCCAGCAACAGCTCCAAATGCATATTTGGCATAACCGGAACAAGTTTGAACAACCGTCATATCATCCTCCATAAATTATATGGCTGACATGTATGCCACACATGGAATTCTGTCAATCTTTTCGAATGACGATGGCCGATATTTGGCGCCCGTAATCCGGTTCTTTCCTGTGCGTGGCGCGGCGATAGGAGAAACAACGCGCTTCCTCTGCATAAGTATCCGCACCCATAAGTGACACATTTTTGACTCCACAAAGTGCCAAACGAAACGCGACGTATCCAGACAAATCAAACATCAAATGGCCCGCCCTTCTGGCCGACTTGAAGAACTTTTCCGAGTCAGGGTGTTTTTCAAGGAACGGGTCCGCGAAGCTTTCACTGACCTCGTATGACGCTTGCTGAATGCAAGGCCCTACACAAGCATGGACAGTTTCCAGCAATGTTCCGACCTGACTCATTTTTGCGACAGTGTCTTCCAGAACGCCGCCAAGCGCCCCACCCCATCCGGCATGGG
>QFQB01000180.1 GCA_003241475.1 Micavibrio aeruginosavorus | reverse complement strand
AAGGCCTCGGACCTTCATTTAAGTCCGACCAATCTGCCGGTTATCCGTGTTCACGGTTCGCTTCGCCGCATCAAGGCCGAGCGCGAACTGACCAGCGACGATATTCGCTCCATGCTTTATTCGGTCATGACCGAGGGACAGCGCGCCGACTACGAAAAAGATATGGAACTCGACTTTGCTATTTCTTTTGGCGAAAAAGCGCGTTTCCGTGTGAACGCTTTTACAACGCGCAATGGTGCGGCCGCTGTGTTCCGTACCATTCCCTCCGAAGTGCCGACGATTGAAGAATTGGATCTTCCGGCTGTTATGCAGCGTTTTGCCGAGCTTGAAAAAGGCATCATCCTTGTAACGGGCGCCACCGGATCGGGTAAATCGACAACGCTGGCTTCGCTGATCAACCATATCAACATCAACGACGATAAGCACATCATCACGATTGAAGACCCGGTCGAATTTTTTCACCATTCCAAAAAATCTCTGATCAACCACCGCGAGATTGGGCGCGATACCGTCTCCTTTGCGCGCGCGTTGAAATCTGCGCTTCGCGAAGACCCGGATGTCATCCTGGTGGGGGAGATGCGCGATTACGAAACAATGTCGCTTGCCTTGACGGCTGCTGAAACCGGACACTTGGTTTTGGCAACACTTCACGCCTCCACGGCGGCCAAAGCTGTTGACCGTATCATTGATGTTTTCCCGACGGGCGATAAACCGATGGCGCGCACCATGCTTGCCGGATCGCTTCAGGGCGTTGTCGCGCAAACGCTTCTTCCGCGTGTTGACGGCGGGCGCGTCGGCGCCTTCGAGGTTCTGGTGGGTACGAACGCCGTGCGCAACCTGATCCGCGAAAATCAGGTGCCGCAGATTTATTCGATGATCCAGACAGGATCGCGCTACGGGATGATCACGATGGAAGATTACGTTCAGGATCTTCTGGATGCTGGAACGATTGACCGCGAAACGGCGCGCGCCGCTGTGATGCAGGTTCATGAAGATGTCGAAGAGCGCGATGCCGAATATACGGCGGCGTCCCTTGGCGGCGGCAAGATGAAAGAAGGTGGCGACAAAGTTACGCCTATTTCGGGAAAGCCTAAGCCGGGCGAAATTAGTGGCGGCGAAGGCGGGAGCTATTCCTTCTAATGAGCGTACCTTACGCGTTTGAATGTCTGACCAAGATGAATGAGAAGGGGGCTTCGGACCTTTATCTCAGCCATGGCTTTCCACCGACTTTGCGCATCGAAAACAATCTTGTTCCCATCAATGACAAGGTGCTCGACGAGGAAGCGATTGCTGATATCCTGTCCAGCATTCTGACAGCGCGCCAGCAGCGCGATTTCGAACAGAAAATGGAATTGAATACAGCACTCGATATGGGCGAGTACGGGCGCTATCGCGTCAACGTCTTCCGTCAGCGCCAATTGCCGGGCCTTGTCATCCGCCGTATTATTTCGAAGATCCCGACCCTTGAAGAATTGAAGCTACCGCATATTCTGGCCGGT
>QFQB01000179.1 GCA_003241475.1 Micavibrio aeruginosavorus | reverse complement strand
CACGGCTCGAATATCGACATTTATCACGATCTTGACCGCATTTTATGCGTTCTGGCCGGAAAGGATTTTAAAGAGTGCGGCACGATTGCCAAAGCCATGAGCAAAAAATTTGAGATTTTAGGCCGTGACGTAAGGCAGGGTTTTGACAACCAGACCGAAAGCGAGTTTTTCGATATAAAATTCTGGATGAAAGGCACTGTCCACCTGACCTTCAAGGATAAAGACCTGTGGGCGCGGTTCAATATCACCGCCGCCAAGGGCAAACAATGGTTAGGCCATCAAACACAGAAGGAGGCCCGCTATGCGTAACAGATACAACGCGCACCAGACCCCCGCTTCCGATCTTTTATGGTGGAACCTGTCCGATTGGGTTGAAGCCGCCCGAACACTGGATGCGCGGCGGGCATCATGGCGGAAGAACGTACAGCGCATTTTTCATGTGCGCGCCCTGCCCCTTAAAATGGTCTGGGATGAGCGTTCGCTTGAAACCCTGCAAGATGCCCTGGACTTGCTCACAAGCCTGTCCAGTGGCTTCCGGCAGCCGCCAAGAGGACAGCGGGAGAATGCACCGCACACGCCGTTGATTGCGGCCATCAAAAACCGCATGAAGCAGATCGAGCGTGAACAGGACAGGGATTCCATCCCTGATGGTCACAATCGACTAACCGCCCTGCGCTCATTCATGACCGGATTTTTTGCATAAAATTAGGCAAGAAAAATGGCTAATGAGTTGGTTTTAACCAACAATTCTAAGGGTTTTGTGTGCATGACGCGCTGCGTCAACGAAAAAAATGGCGGGTTTTGAAGCGGAGCGGTATAAATCCAAATTCCCCACTACGAAGCCGCCCGTTCTGAAAGGTTCGGGCGGTTTTTCTATGCCTATTCAGGCGCGGAAATAGCCGCCCCGATGGGGCGTAGTCGCCTTGCCATCCCGCTTTTATGCGGGATGGAGTTTCTTGTGTTTGTTCTGCCCCCTTCGGGCCGCGCGTCAAGGCCGGAATCCCAAAAATAACCGAACAGATTCCTGCTTTCCGTCGCAGGCTAGGAAAGACAAGAATCTTTCGCCCATTTTTCGGACAAGCCCTTCTCAAGAAGGGTTCCGGCCCTGACCCGCTCCCCCCGCTTTGTAGGCCGCTTTCGCGGCGCTTCTAGGAAACAGAAGCGCAACCCAATTTTTTAAGGAGAAAGCACATGACCAACACCCGCGCCGATATTTATCAAACCGTAACCGATACAATCATTGCAGCCATTGAAAGCGGAATTTCCGACAGCGTTGAAATGCCGTGGCATCGGATTAACCGCATCCCTGAAAATGCCAGAACAGGCAACAGCTATCAGGGCATCAATATTCCCCTGCTTTGGGTCTATCAGATCAAACAGAATTACGCCTTGCCAGTATGGGCGACCTATAAGCAATGGTCAGAGATCGGCGCGCAGGTGAAGAAAGGCGAAAAAGGCGCGCCCGTTGTTTTTTACAAACAGTTTGAAGTTGAAAGCGAGAACAGCGAGGACGACCCGCAG
>QFQB01000072.1 GCA_003241475.1 Micavibrio aeruginosavorus | reverse complement strand
GATGGTGCCGCGCCGGAAAGCGTTTTATTAATGTAGAACAAAACGCTTTTATCGTTGCCGAATGTTTTGGCCGGGATGTACAGGCCTGCAGCACCGTCGAGACGCTTGTGAAAATATTCTTTTGCCGTTTCGGTTAATCCCAGCTTGTCTGCCAGAGGAGCCAAATTTGCCGATGCCCATATTTGCACGCCTGTTGTTCTCAGGAAAAGTTTCGTCGCATTGTCTGGAAATATTTCATCGACGGACGCTGTGAGCGCCGCGTCATGGTTTGCTTCTTCGCCGAGCGTGATGTGCGGAACGGCGCGGCTTTTGCCGGAAGGGGGAAGATTTCTCCAGTCTTGATAATCCGCCGCATAGCGCGCGCGAAACGCCGGCCAAAAATCATCCAAGCCATCGTTTGCCGCAACGGCTTTGGACGACCATATCTGCCCCAGAAACTGAGTGATAAAACGCGGCGTTTTCATGTATTATGTATAATTGATTGTGAAAAATTATACAATGAATTGGTTTAATTTATTGTTTTTAAACAATTTTTATGCGGACTGATCGACTTGATGATCTGTGCCCATGCCGCCTTTGCTCACCCCGACTTTGGCGGCGCGGAGCAGGCGGTCATTGAGCACATAACCGGCTTCAACCACTTGGATGACCACGCCCGCAGGCTTGCCGGGGACGGGGGCTTCGAACATCACTTCGTGGAAGTTCGGGTTGAAGGTTTCATCGAGCGGTTCGATTTTCTTGATGCCGTGCTTGCCGAATGTTTTCAAAAGCTGCGCATCCATCGCTTCCAGACCTGTGATGATGCTACCGACGCGTTCATCGTCATGAAGTTCTTTGGGGATGGCGGCCAGCGCGCGGTGGAAGTTGTCGGAAAAATCCAGCAAGTCGCGCGCGAAGGAGGACACAGCGTATTTGCCTGCGTCCTCGCGGTCTTTGACGGCGCGGCGGCGCGTGTTCTCGGCGTCGGCCAGCGCGCGCATCATCTTGTCCTTGGCGTCCAGCGCTTCGGCTTCGAGCTGCTTTATCTTCGCGGCGACGAGGTCGGCAGGCGCGGCATCGGCAGATTGCGCTTCGGCTTGGTCTGCTTGCGTTTCAGGTGTAATGTCCGGCGTTTCTTCCGGTTGTGTTTCAGGTTCGTTACTCATTTTAATTCCCAAATTATAGCTGTGTGCCCGGACGCGTGACGAACACGCTTAGTTCCTGCGCGGCTGTTGTGCGGCCTTCCGGTCCGTCATAGGGACGATCCACGGAAACTTTGCCGATCTCGGCATACCCATCTTTGCCGATCTGGTCAATGATGTGTCCGTTCTGGTCATAGAAATAGTAGATTGCCATGCCATTTCCAGTCCATTGCGCGGGCTTGGACGGGTCGGCGGGGGTCATTGCGCGCGTTTGCGCGAATTTCAGGATTTGATTGGTCAGGTCTTCGCCGGGTTTGGCCATGGGGACCTGCAGGGCCACCATCTTGTCGGACTGGAATGAATAAAGGATGCGGTCTTTCAGCGGTCCCGCCATGTTCTGCGCGCGGAATATCATCATCGAGCGCGGGATAAGCTCCAGATGGTTTTCATCGAGGATCACGCGGTAGTTATCAACGCCGACTTCGGTGGAAAAACGGATTTCCTGCGTGCCTTTGGACATCAGATCTTTTTTCGACAGAACCATTAGCGCGGTGGACATTTTGTTCTGCTGGTCGCATTTGCGCACGGCGCTGGAGCCTTCGGGCGGAACGCGGCGGTATTTTTTGACCTTGATATCGAGGTAATGCGGCTCGGTGAATTTCGCTTCGTATTCCAGCGGCGTCAGGGAGTAGCAGCCACTGATCATATCCGGCACGGCCATCTGGATTCCGAACTGGTCGTCTTCCATATACGGTTCGTGCACGATGGCGACCTGCACCACGTTGGGTTTGATGAATCCCTTGTCGGCAAGGCTGGCGCGCTGGGCGGCGCGGATGTCTTCGGCCGTCTTGTTGACCCATCCCGTATAGGCGGGATCGTATGTCATGTTTTCAGGCAGGTTTTCGTCCTGCGCGTAGGATGGCAGGGCGGCAAAGGTTGTCGAAAGGCATAAGGCGATCAGGAAAAGTCTGGTCAAGGCGAACACTCCGTTTGCAAAAGGATACAGGGAACAAACGGATAGGGCAATTATCCTTCGGACAGTTTGCGGATGTTACGCCCGATCATTTCGGCCATAAAGTTTACGGACGGGACTATTTTTGCATAATCTAGACGCGTCGGGCCGATCACGCCCACCGCGCCGACGAAAGAGCCTGCCCCGTTGCGGTAGGGGGTGAGAATCAGCGAGTGGCCCGAACCGCCGAAAATAGGATTTTCAGAGCCGATGAAGATTTTAACGCCGTCGGCCTGTCCGGCTTCGTCGAGAAGTTTGGAAACGGTCTCTTTTGCCTCCAGCTGCTCCATCAACAGACGCAAACGGTCGAGGTCCTGCACCGATCCTTGATCGAGCAGTTTGGACGTGCCGCGCACGATCAGCGTGCCGTCGCCGGCTTGCGTGGCGAGGCCTTCTTCGATGATGCGCGCCATCAGGCCGCCAAGCTCGTCCCTGCGGTGAGAGATTTCTTCTTTGATCGCGCCGCGCATCTCGGAAAAGGTTTTGCCGTAAAGGCGTTCGGACAAAAAGTTGCTGGCCTGCTTTAAGATGTCGGGCGTGATGCCCGCGGGCAATTCGATGATGCGGTTTTCAACCATCCCGTCTTCGGGGACGATGATGACGAGCGCGCGCGTCGGCTGGAGCGAGACGAATTCGATATGACGGATGGATTTGTCGGCCTTCGGCGCGACGACGAGTCCTGCGCTTGAAGACAGGCCGGACAGCATGCGGCTGGCTTGATCCAGAATATCGGGAACGGAGTTGCCTTCCTTGTATTCGGATTCCAGCGCGCGGCGCTCGGCCTCGCTGAGCGCGCCGATTTCAAGGATGCCGTCGATGAAATAGCGAAGACCCTGCGTGGTGGGCAGACGGCCTGCGGAGATGTGCGGCGCTTCGAGCAATCCCAGATGTTCCAGATCGGCCATCACATTGCGGATGGTGGCGGGGGAGAGATCGAAGTTGCGCGAAAGCGTGCGCGAGCCTACCGGATCGCCGTTCGCCATATAGGTTTCGACGATATGCCGGAAGATTTCGCGCGCGCGCTCATCAAGCGTGGTGTAGGAAACAACGGTTTTCACCGTTATTTCTTAGGCGGCTTTGAGCTTTTTGGCAATATTGGCCACGCGTTCGCCGTAGGACTCGGCCGTTTTAACGTCGCCGGATGGCGGGCTTTGTTCTGCGGCCACATTTTCCGCTTGCGCCATGACACCTAGAAAACTGCCCAGACGATTCATTTCTTCGGGATTGCGTTGATGGGCATCTCCGGTTTGTTGTGCGCCCGGAACGCCAACGCTGGCCCAGATCATACCGTGTTGTGCGGCCAGAATGGAGAGTTGTTGCAATGTGTTTAGCTTATCGCCGCTCATGGAATGGGATGTTGTGAACCCGCCTGCAACCTTGTCTTTCCAGTTTTGCGTGAACCAGGCTTTGGACGAGGCATCGGCAAACATTTTAAAAGGGCCGGAAGCCGATCCCATGTAGGTTGGTGCGCCAAAAACAATAGCGTCGGCGGCGTTCAATGTTTCCCATTCGCCGTCTTCGATTTTGCCTTCAGGGCTGATTTTGATGAGGGCGGTTTCGCCCGCTTTTTTCGCACCGCGCTCGACCGCTTTGGCGATCACTTCGTTGTGGCCGTAGCCAGAATGGTAGACGACGGCGGTTTTGATGTTTTTGGACATAATCTTTCTCCTTGTGCTTGTAAGTAACTTTAAGTAATCTAGTTGTGTATATATCTTTGGTTACTAAAAGTGACCAGTAGGCACTTTTTCGTTACTAGTTACGCGGAGGAAACCATGGCCGAAAACGGCAAGGATTCCGGGCAAGGTTGCCCGATGGACAAGACCCTGAAGATGCTGATGGGGCCTTGGACGACCTATATTCTGTGGCTTTTGCACAGCAACGGCGCCCAGCGGTTCGGGCAGCTGAAAAAGCAGATGCCCTCCATCTCCGCCAAGATGCTGACCGAGCGTTTGAAGATGCTGGTCGAGGCGGGGATTTTGATCCGCACGCAAGAGCAGACGATCCCGCCCAAAGTCAGTTATGAACTCAGCCTGCGGGGGCGGGAACTCAACAAGGTGCTCGAAGGGCTTCACGATCTGGCCATTCGCTGGGACGAGCAGGACCGCAAGAAGAGCGCATAATCTCTTTCATTGGCCGTGCGGGCATTGTAAAAGCATCGGGTCAGAAGCAATTACGAAAGAGAGAACTATGTCCCGCCCGTCCGGCAGAGCCGCCAACGAACTGCGCCAGATCGAACTGATCCCCGGTTTTTCAAAACATGCCGAAGGAAGTTGCCTTGTTAAATTCGGCAACACGCATGTTCTGTGCACGGCGACGGTGGAAGAGAAGATTCCGGGCTGGATGAAAAATTCGGGCAAAGGATGGGTGACGGCGGAATACGGGATGCTACCGCGCTCGACCCATTCGCGCATGGACCGCGAAGCGGCGAAGGGAAAGCAATCGGGACGCACGCAGGAAATTCAGCGCCTTGTCGGGCGCGCGCTTCGCGCTGTCGTCGATCTGCCGGGGCTTGGCGAGCGCCAGATCAAAATCGATTGCGATGTTTTGCAGGCCGATGGCGGCACGCGCACGGCCTCTGTCACCGGCGGCTATGTCGCGATGGTCGAAGCGATGAAGCATCTGGTCAAACTGGGCCTTATTCCCAAAGTGCCGTTGACGGATTCTATTGCGGCGATTTCCTGCGGAATTTATGAAGGCGAGCCTGTGCTCGATCTGGATTATCTGGAAGATTCTTCCGCCGATACGGATGCGAATTTCGTTATCACCGGCAAGGGGGGCATCGTGGAAATTCAGGGTACGGCGGAAAAAGACCCGTTCACGCAAGAACAGTTCCTGACGCTTCTCGATCTCGCGCGCAAAGGCTGCGATGAATTGAAAGAGATGCAGAAAGCCGCGCTGGGACAATGATCGAAACGCTTCTTCTCGCCAGCCACAACAAAGGAAAGCTCAAAGAGTTCGACACTCTTTTGCAAGGGCTGGTCGGCGAGGTGAAGAGCGCGGCCGATATGCGTCTGATCGAACCCGCCGAAACGGGAACGACGTTTTTGGAGAATGCGACCATCAAGGCGCTGGCCGCCATGCGCGTGACGGGGTTGCCGTCATTGTCGGACGACAGCGGGCTGTCCATCAATGCTCTCAATGGCGATCCGGGCGTATATTCCGCCGACTGGGCCGGATATCCGCGCGATTTTCAAAAGGCCATGGCGCTGGTGCATGAAAAGATGGGGGATGCGAGCGATAAAAGCGCGTATTTTACGTCTGTGCTGGTTCTGGCTTATCCTGATGGACGAATTGAGCATTTCGAGGGGCGCGTCAACGGCGCGATCTGCTGGCCGCCGCGCGGGGTTGAAGGCTTCGGGTACGATCCTATGTTTGTTCCCGAAGGGTATGATAAGAGCTTCGGCGAACTGAGCGCGGATATTAAAAAAAGCATCAGCCATCGGGTAATGGCCGTTGAAAAATTTATAACCTACTTAAAAGGAGAAAAAGCATGAGCGGAATTGTAAGAACGGCAAAGGCGATCTGGAGCGGAACAGGAAAAGAAGGAAAGGGTAGCATTTCAACGCAAAGCGCTGTTCTCGAAAACACGCCTTACGAATTTCATTCCCGTTTTGAAAACGGCAAGCATACAAATCCGGAAGAGCTTTTGGCTTCCGCGCATGCTGCCTGTTTCACGATGGCGCTGGCGTTCGGCTTGAACAAAGCGGGCTTTACAGCCGACCAGTTGGAAACGGAATGCGCGGTCACGGTGGCGCCGGACAACGGCGGCTTTACGATCACGAAATCGGAGCTGACGCTGGGCGCGGAAATTCCGGGCATCACGCAAGAGCAGTTTGACGAGATCGCGGCAGGCGCAAAGGCCGGCTGCCCTGTTTCCAAGCTGTTCAATTGCGAAATCACGCTGGATGCTTCGCTGTCCGGTCAAAGCAAGGCCGCCTAAGAATTATGCAGAGCGGCCAATTCGGCATATACGTCCATTGGCCGTTCTGCGCTTCCAAATGCCCCTATTGCGATTTTAATTCGCATGTGGCCGAGACGATAGATCACTCCGCTTGGCGCGACGCTTATAAGCGCGAAATTTCCCATTATGCCGAATTGACGAAGGGCCGCACGGTGACATCCGTGTTCTTCGGCGGCGGCACGCCATCGCTTATGGAGCCTGCGACGGCGGCGCTGGCGATCGATGAAATACAGCGTAGCTGGCGCATTTCGAACGATTGCGAAATCACGCTGGAGGCGAACCCGACATCCGTGGAAATCGAAAAATTCAAAGCGTTCCAGCTGGCGGGGATCAACCGCGTGTCGATTGGCGTGCAAACGCTTCTAGAGCGCGATCTGGATTTTCTGGGGCGCAAGCATGACGCGGCGGGGGCGAAGCGCGCGATTGAGTCTGCCGCGCAGGTGTTCGACCGCTATTCGTTCGATTTGATTTACGCACGGCCCGAACAGACGGCGGCGGCATGGGAAAAAGAATTGCGCGAGGCGTTGACGCTCTGCCGCGATCATTTGTCGCTGTATCAGCTTACCATCGAAAAAGGCACGCCGTTTTATATGATGCATGAGCGGGGCGAATTTAAAATTCCCGACGAAGAGCTGGCGGGGGATTTGTATGAGCTGACGCAGGATATTCTGGAGGCGGAGGGCATGCGGGCTTATGAAGTGTCCAACCATGCGCGGGACGGGAAGGAATCTATCCACAATCTGACGTACTGGCGGTACACGGATTACGTCGGTATCGGCCCAGGCGCGCATGGGCGGCTGACGATTGATGGGCACAAGCAAGCAACGCGCGGCCATCGTGCGCCGGAGATTTGGCTTTCGAAGGTCGCGGAACAGGGGCATGGCGGGCATGATTTCGAAGGCCTTTCAAGCCGTGACCGTTTCACCGAGTGTTTGATGATGGGGCTACGATTGGAAGAGGGAATTCCGGCTTCGCGTCTGGAGCGCGAGGGCGGCGATCGGTTTTCTTCGCTCATTGATCCGCAAAAAATAAAAGCCCTTCAGGGCGAAGGGCTTTTGGATTTCGATGGTGTTACGTTGAAAGCAACCCGCGCGGGACTGCAACGATTGAATGGTGTTTTGGGGTATCTATTGTAGTTATCTTTTTGGTGCAGGTGTAACAACGACGGCATAACCATCTTTTCCGTACGTGTTTCCTTCGCCTCTCAGATCGCCCATAAATTTATAATTTTCGCGTGTGGTAGTTCTGCTTCTTTCCTCTAGACGCTCAGTAACATCTCTTATCAGGTGATATCTGTCTGTGTCAGTGCCGGTAAAGTCTTTGAATAAAATAACGAGACCGTTAGTTTTATCGTGTCTGATAGATTGGCCTTGTCCCAATTTGTAATCTTGATCGCAGGAGACAATTTTAAATTGATCTACCAGTTCTCCAGCATTGAGATCGTTCACCGCGCCGAGAAAAGTGACAACCAATTCAACGGGTTTTTCAGGTGTTTCTTGTTTTGCCATAGCATACTCCTTCACAAGTTATGGGAATATAGTGTGCTGGAAATTTTCTGTCAATATGGCTAATGTCTTGTAATGCTTTCTATAAATGGTATCGGTATTGAATGTGTAATTCGAATTGAGGGTTTTATGGGCAAGCTGGGTTTGGTTTTCGATAGGGAAAGAGGCATTGATGTGCCTGCATCGCTATATGAAGACGAAAGATTGACGTCCTTTATTCCGGTTGAAGTCATCTTTGAAAAAGGATGGCAGCCCAATTACAAAGAAGAACTCCCCAGTTTTTCAATCTGGTTGGAACACAATGAGTTTTCCATGCCGTGGAACACGACGCGCGTGCGATATAATCGTGAAAAGGATCAGTGCCGATCACTGATTATCATGGAGCAGGCACGTTTCGAATCTTTTGAAGCGGAAGCCAGAAAAATTTTTCCCATCGTAAGTATCGAGCTTTCCCCCAAGGCATTTGAAGCGGAAATGCAGATGCGTTCCAAAGCCCCACATGTCTGTTGGGATAAGATGACAGAGCCGGGTGTGTATGTCGTTTGGGAACATGACACCTGCACAAGCGTTACGCCCGTCGCCAAATACATCCAAGAAAACAATCTGGGTTAACGCAGTGTCGGCGTTCCAGCTGAAGCGCCGCCAGCCGCCGGCTGCACGTTCATCAGGCTGCCGAAATCGGTGCCGTTGATCGTCACGTTGCCGTTCGATCCGAACACGACATCATAGGCTTTGGTGGACGCATCGCCCGCGACAGGCTTGCCCATGCCGGACACCGCGCTCACGCCCAAAATGCCTTGCAACAGTTTGCCGCGAACATCGGGCGTCGCCGTAATCATGGATTGCTGAAGTTGTGCGTTGATGGCATCGAGGCCCGTCACATTTGCCTGCACGCGTTCAGGTGCACCGATCAGGAACGAGACAACATTGTAGAAATCAGGATAGCCGGCTTGCTTGCGGTTTTTGACCTGATCCTTCGTCATCGGCGTTTTCATGGCGCGGTCGGCAAGGTTCGTGTTGAAGACAGCCTTGGGCAGCGTGCCTTTGAAATTCGTATCCGCATTGAAGAAGGAGATATTGTCGAGTGTGGCGACCGCCGTGCCGGTGTAGGCTTCGGCATCCTGTTCCGCAAGCTGCGAGGTCAGCTGCAAAGAGCCGATGGTAGCGGTGCTTTGGTCGATCAGATCATTGATGCGGATATTGCCGAGCTTGGCCGAAAGCTGCGTGAAGTGGCCGAGCTTTTCATTCCAGATGCCTGTCGCGCTTTGCGTTCCGATATCCGTGCGCACGGCTTCGGAGCCGCCGGAGGTGAAGCTGCTGATCGGGGTGGGCAACGCCACGGAGATTTTCCAGTCATTGCCTTCGGCAGGCGTGGCGTTGACCGCGACCATGCCGATCTCGGAGCGAACGCCTTTTGAATCCGTGTAGGTGATGTGCGGCAGGGTAAAAGCGTAGTAGCCGTTTGCCTGTTCGACCGTGATCAAACCTTTGGTATCAAGGCGGCAACCGTTTTTCAGCGCCATAGCCTTTTGGTTTTCCAAGAAGCCTTCGATCTGACCTTTAAGGATTTGGACCCGTTCATCATTGGCGGGGGCGGCATAGGCCATGGGGGAGAAAAACAGCGCGAGGAAGGCAAAGAGAGCAATTTTTTTCATGCAAATGATCCTTTTAAAATGCACCAACGAGTAAAGCGGGAAAATGTGCCATCTTTATGACCTTTTCCTGTTAAAAAAAGCAAATTTCCAAAGTACATCAATAGTATGTATACCATAGGACGCGCGGTCAAGGTGGCGGGGCCGTTTTGGGTGGGTAAAGAGTAAGCGGATCTGCGGGTTTTCGCTTTGATCCTGCGCCGAGTTCGGGTAGAGAAGTGTTCGAAGCTGTCATAATAGACGGTTGTAAGTATGTGACCGGAAAACAGGAAACCGATTGGGCATGATTTTAAAGTCCGAAGACAAGCAGTTCAAACTTGCCGATGATGGCCAGATTTTATGGCAGGCCGATGCGACCAATCCGTTGCCTGGCGTTCCTGTGGGCGCGATCAAAAAGGGTGAGACATTGCTCAAGCCCGTTGCTGAGGCTAACGGCGACAATTTGCCTGAAGGTCAGGACAAAGCCGCCGTGCAGGAAAAACTGCAGGAATGGCTGGACCGCTATATTCATTTTTCGCTGGAGCCGCTGTTCCGTCTGACGGGCGGCGATGATTTGAGCGAGCAGGCGCGTTCTATTGCGACGCAGTTGCAAGGAGCGCTGGGCATATTGCCGCGTTCCGCGCTCGAAGATGTGATTGCCGGACTGGATGAAGAGGGGCGCAAAGGGCTTCGCGCCCGCAAAGTGCGTATGGGGCCGCTTCTGGTATTTCTGCCTGAGCTTAATAAACCCGCCGCTGTAAAATTGCGCGCGACGCTTTTGACCTTGTGGCAGGATAAACCTCTTCCGGCGCAAGTGCCTAAAGACGGCGTTGTTTCGTTCACCGTCGCCGACAAGGAGATTGATCCGGATTATTACCGTTCCATCGGATATCCGGTGTACGGGCCGCGTTCGATCCGCGTCGATATGCTGGATCGCGTTGTCTGTGCTGTTTATGACGGCGCGAAGGACGGAAAATTCAAGGCCGAGCACAAGATGGCCGAATGGTTCGGCTCCAATATTCTCGATCTCTACGCCGTTCTTGAAGCGATGGGACATACGAAGATTTATGATCCTGCCGAGGAAAAAGCGAAGGAAGAGGCGCCTGTTGCGCCCGTAATTCCAGAAGCTGTAGCGGAAGATGTGTCTTCGGAAGTTGTCGCGCCTGTTGCGCCAGAAGTCAAAGCCAAGCCGGAGCTGGCGACGTTCCGCCTGAAGCGCGGCAAAGCGAATGAGGCCGCAAAACCGCGCGAGCCAAAGAAATTCGAAAAGAAA
>QFQB01000178.1 GCA_003241475.1 Micavibrio aeruginosavorus | reverse complement strand
CGCGCAGCCTGTCGCGCTGGCGCTTCCGGCACCATCGGCGCGGGGATCATGAAGAAAATAAAATCTGCTTTCTCGCTCGGCATGGGTTTTTTTCAGGCCCGCAAGCTTTTGTCCGATTTAAAGCCTGCCGTCGTCGTGGGCTTTGGCGGCTATCCGTCCGTTCCTGCGGTCTATGCCGCGCAGACGCTGAAAATTCCCACCGTCATTCATGAACAAAACGCCATTCTGGGCCGCGCCAACGTATTCCTCGCGCCCAAGGCCGCAAAAATCGCCGTGGCTTGGTCGCATGTCGAAGGGCTGGATGCCATCGATGAAAACCGCGCCATCGTCACGGGCAATCCGGTGCGCCCCGATATTTCCGCGCTCTACAACAAACCGTTTCCGACCATCGAACAAGACGGCACATTGCGCATTTTCATCACGGGTGGATCGCAAGGCGCGAGCGTCTTTAGTGAAGTCCTGCCCAAAGCGCTGGCGCGTCTGCCCGATCATCACCGCGCGCGATTGGATATTGTCCAGCAGTGCCGCGAAGAAGATCTGCCGCAAGTCCGCGCCATATATAGCGAAGCCGGCATTCAGGCCGACCTTCGTCCGTTCTTCAAGGATATGTCGCTGCAGCTGGAACGCTGCCATCTGGTCATCGCGCGTTCCGGCGCGGGCACGGTCTCCGAAGTCACGACGGCAGGACGGCCGGCGATTTTCGTTCCCTATCCGCACCATGCCGACCAGCAACAAAAGCGCAATGCCGATGCCGTGGCCGATGCGGGCGGGGCATGGGTCATGACTCAAAACGGATTTACCGCCGATGCGCTTTTGGCAAGGCTCGAGACATTCCTGCAAAACCCCGAAACCCTGTTCCGCGCCGCCGAAAATGCTCGTTCCTGCGGCAAGCCTGATGCCGCGCGCAAACTTGGTAACATCGTCATGGCGATGGCATCCGGTTGGGACAAACATCCGCAAGGGTGATTTTTGGTTGACATAATTTAATAAATAATATAAAAAACATCCTCAAGATTATAAATACAGGATGCAGTCATGACGTTTGAACAAGAATTCAACGCAAAAGCCCTCGAAAATCCGGACGATGCTATCGCGCTCATGAGCCGCGAAGTCGAAAAAGCCTGCAAGGCCGATCCGGATATGGACAAGCGCGGAGCCTACGACCGCATTTTGGCTGGTTTTGAAGGCATTCCGCGCTTAAGAGAATATTTAAAAAACAATACGCCCAGCACCTATGAAGAGCCTGAATGTCCGCGCAATGTGATGCTGGCGCACGTGAAATCCAATCTGGCTTTCGCGCACGGTTAATTATCAAAATTGTTGTTCTTTTTAGGCGTTTCCGTTAGGAATCGCTTATGAGAATAGTCCCCCAAAGCGTAGGAACCCTTCATTTCGTCGGCATCGGCGGCATCGGCATGTCCGGCATTGCCGAAGTGCTGAACAATCTTGGCTACAAGGTTCAGGGCTCCGACATTGCGGACGGCTACAATCTTGACCGCCTGCGCAAGCAAGGGATCGAGATTTTCATCGGTCATCAGGCTTCCAATATTAAAGATGCCGCCATCGTCGTCGTC
>QFQB01000071.1 GCA_003241475.1 Micavibrio aeruginosavorus | reverse complement strand
ATAGCCGCCGTCAGCGTCGTCTTCCCATGGTCAACGTGACCAATCGTGCCGATGTTTACGTGCGGTTTCGTCCGCTCAAATTTTGCCTTCGCCATTGTAGTTTCCTTGTAAGGTTTTAGGTTAAAAATACTTTCGCGTTTTTATCCATCGGACAGCCCAAAAGGACACGTTCCGCCACGAATTCCGAGCCATTGGAATAGAAAACCGCGGCCATCTTGTCAACTGCCATTTTCGGAGGGACTTAGGCCATAAGATCGTGATGTTCTTTGTGTTTTCGTAGCCAAGAGGCCGCATAGCCGCAAATGGGCATGATTTTCAGGTTTTCCGCCCTTGCAACGGCCGTAACCCCTTCCATCAACCGGCCAGCCGCGCCGGTCCCACGCAAGGCCTCGGGAGCCTCCACATACTTGATGTAGAGAGTACCGTTTTCCTTGCGATAGTCGGCATGCGCCACATGGCCGGATTCCTCCAGTTCGTAGCGCCCAGCAGTTTTATTGTCTTTGATCGTTGCCATGGAGAAGCATATAGCGCGGAAAACCACTAATTCCAGAGGCCCTTAGCCCTTTAACAAGGCATTTATCTTGCTTCGCAACTCCTCGGGATCATATGGCTTAGCGATGTAATCATCCATGCCAGACGATAGGCATTTTTCCCTGTCCGCTGCATAGGCATGGGCCGTCATACCTATAATCGGAACTTTCTTCAGCTTCTGGGAAAGCTCAAGACGCCGGATTTCTTGTGTGGCCTCAAACCCGCTCTTGCCCGGCATCTGGACATCCATCAGGATGAGATCGTAATCACCCGTTAGTCGCTTTTCTATGGCCTGAATACCGTTTGAGGCCGTTTCGCAGGTGAAGCCAAATCTATTCAACAATGCCTCTGCCACGAAGACATTGGGTTCATAATCTTCCACCAGCAATATTCTGGACTGGCGTGAAGCCCCTTTCTCAGGAGCAGGCTCTGTTTTTTCCGACGATCCGAGCACGGGTGCCTGCGTTACCGTCAAAGGAAGCGTCACAACAAAAACAGCCCCCTGCCCGGCTGTGCTTTCGAGGTCTACAGTTCCCCCCATAGCCTCAACTAGGGTTTTGGTTATCGCAAGCCCAAGGCCTGTGCCTCCGTATTTTCTATTTATGGAATTATCCGCTTGAACAAATTTTTCAAAGATCGTCCTTTGTTTGTCAGCGGCAACACCAATTCCCGTATCAGATACACATAGACTTAACATTTCCACATCCCGATTGCCTCCACGCCGTGTCAGGCCTATGGAAACCCTGCCATGGTCGGTAAATTTGATGGCGTTGCTACACAGATTGACCATAATTTGCCGGATGCGATGTGGATCGCCCAAATAATAACGTGTTCTGAGTTGAGGCTCGGGTTGCTCTACGATAAAGTCCAGTCCCTTTTCCTCTGCTTTTATAGCCATGACTACGCCAACTTCTTCGAGCGTATCGTATAAGTTGAATGGCACGCTTTCGATAACTTGCAAACTGGATTCAATTTTTGAGATATCGAGCACATCGTTAATCAGGTTTAGAAGAGAATTCGCATTGCTTTTAAGCGTTTGTATGTAGTTTTTTTGTTGTTCGGTCAAAGGATCGCTATGAGCCAATATATCCGAAATACCTATAACCACATTCATCGGCGTACGGATCTCGTGACTCATATTGGCCAGAAATTCGGATTTCGCCTGACTACCCTCATCCGCCTTTTGACGCGCTTCAATCAGGTCGGCATTCATGGATTCCAATTCAAGTGTACGATCACGAACTTTTTGCTCAATTTCCTCATAGGACTGGGAAAGTTTCCGATTCATCTCGGCCAATTCCGACGGACTGGGCAATGTGATTGCCGATGGCAAAATCCGCCATACGAGAATGGCCGTTGTCGCGGATACAATCCCTGTGGCTAACATTAACAATCCTTCTGGACCGTAATATGGTTGCCACAAAACAAAAATGCCAAAGACATGGGTCAAACCGCATAAAGTGATAAATGTCGCAAACAGGATAAATATTTTGTTAAACGGCATATCGGGCCGTTTACGTGCAAACCGCCACAAAGCTAGAGGGATGCTGAAGTAAGATAGCGCTATCAACGCATCTGCAATGATATGCAACCACAAAATTTCCGGTAGCCAGCGAAAGCAAAAACCGTGGGGAGCGGAAAAATCACTGCTGAAAAATTGGTACAAGCGTTCCATGGTAGAATTTTTACCATGTTTTTGTTCATGCATCTATGCGGGAAATGCGTTTGACTGGAGCGGGTGAGGGGAATCGAACCCCCATAGCCAGCTTGGAAGGCTGGAGCTTTACCACTAAGCTACACCCGCCCGCTTCAATAAAAGACAGGTATCGGATATGCCCCTGCCCTGTCAATGGTTGCCTGCCTATGCGGCGGCCTTTTTTTCATCTTTATAAGGAGCGCGGGATTTTAACCCAAGCTCCCGTAACAGACCGGAATCCTCGTTAAGCTCAGGATTGGGTGTTGTCAGAAGCTTTTCACCTGTAAAAATAGCATTGGCGCCCGCCATAAAGGCCAATGCCTGCGCTTCCTTGGAAATCTGCAAACGACCAGCGGACAAACGCACCATGGCTTTGGGCATCAAGATGCGGGCGACCGCGATGCAACGAATCCATTCGAACACATCGAGCATTTCGCGCCCTTCGAGCGGCGTGCCATCAACCGGCACAAGCATGTTGATAGGCACGGATTCCGGCTGCGGGTTCAGCACGGAAAGACGATGTAGCAACGCGATGCGGTCATCTTCAGTTTCTCCCATGCCCAAAATACCGCCGCAGCACAACGAAATTCCGGCCTTGGCGACATTCTCGATGGTATCAAGACGGTCCTGATATGTGCGGGTCGTGATGATCCGGCTGTAGAATTCTTCAGATGTATCGAGATTGTGATTATAGGCAGTTAGTCCCGCTTCTTTCAATTTGCGGGCCTGCTCTTCCGTCAGCATGCCAAGCGTGCAACACGCCTCCATCCCCATGCCGGAGACGCCTTTGACCATATCGAGAACACGATCAAACGCGCGGCCGTCTTTGACCTCGCGCCAAGCGGCACCCATGCAAAAACGCGTCGATCCGCTTTCTTTTGCCTTGCGGGCCTGCTCTAAAACATCGTCTGTTTTCAAGAGCAGTTCCTTATCCAGCGACGCATTATTATGGATGGACTGCGAGCAGTATTTGCAATCTTCCACGCATCCGCCTGTTTTTATTGAGAGCAGCGTGCAAAGTTGCATCTCCTTGGGATTGTGATTGGCACGATGAACGTTAGCGGCTTCAAAGACGAGATCCAGCAACGGGCGATGATACAGCGCCTTGGCATCTTGCAATTCCATTTTTTATTCCTTAGTGAATGAGGCGCCAGTCAACGGCAATGCCG
The DNA here is from genome assembly GCA_003241475.1 of Micavibrio aeruginosavorus. GTDB lineage: Bacteria > Pseudomonadota > Alphaproteobacteria > Micavibrionales > Micavibrionaceae > Micavibrio_A > Micavibrio_A aeruginosavorus_A. The sequence continues at coordinate 7,372 of QFQB01000071.1, read as the reverse complement.
CCTGGCGGTTTTCCAAACGCCTTCGCTGCGTTGCCGCCGCGCATGACGATTTCAGTAAACTCAACTTTTTTACCATCAGGCAACGTCCATCCAGACGAGCCTTTGGACACACAGAACTCACCATCAGCAACACCGAAAATACCATCAGCCACACGGGCCGCCATGGCACGACCGTTTACATCCAATGTGACATGTTTGCCATTAATTGATTTTAGCGTTTCCGGATCAACCGAGCATTTCATGTTGCCGTAACCATCCGTGTAGCACACGGCGTTTTGCGGATAATCTGGAATAGCTTCGCGCATGTCGTCGCCCAGTTTAGAATAATCGCCATGCGCGATCAGTCCAAAAGCAGGTGGGAACACATCACGGGAACGGAATTGCGAGCCATCACGGGAACAATGGATTTCACGGATTTCGATGGCGGCATCCTTGACGAATGAAAGGGAATAGCCGGAATTCACAGCCACAATTTCGACACCGTTGAACAATTTGGCGAAGACCAGACCTTCACCGGAATTTTTTACCCTCGGCGCCAGATCATCTTTGCGCGGAGCCGTATTCACATAGAATTTATGGCGCTCGCCCAGTTTGGAATTAATCGCCGTTTGCGCAAGCGCGAACCCCGTTGCCACTGTATCGAAAGCCGGAACGGCGAAAGTCGTGATTTCCGCATTTTTGTCGCGCAGTTCGTAGTGCAGTTTTTGCGTCACCTCGGCAAAGGCCAGATCGTGAAGATCGCCATAATCCGCGATAACGTAAACAAGCATATCTTTCATTTTATATCTCCAGAAATTTCAGACCGGTTTCCAGCATATCGTCGATCAATTCGATCGTCACATCGACGATAAGCGTTTTATCATGAGCGAGGACCAGACTAACGCTGTTTTCTTCGTTCAACCAGCGGTTATTGCGGGCTTTTTGCTTTAAATCCTGCACGGTTTTATAAGGCCATTTTCCTAGCTGGTGAGGCAACATCATCCAGTCCGCATTCGAATAGGTAAAGAGCGAGTCCACGGCCTGTCCCATTTCACCGGACCAGAACCAGTCATGCGTGACTTTGGTAAAAGGATTTGTATAGCCTGCGCCCTTTAAATAATCCTGTAGTTGCTGTTTTTTTTCAAATGCTGATGTAGCCGGCTTGCTCTTGTCGGGCAAGTTCACGCCATCCGCAATCTCTTCCATGACTGCCTGCCTTGTATGAGGATCAGCTTGATCATAATCAATAACCCACGCACCCGTGCCGCGATCGACATGCGGGTAGCGGAAATATTTATGGGACTTTTTTACCCCTGCCTCTTTGTAGATACGGTCGATCAAAAATTCGCATTGCTTGATCTCGTCAATCGTAAAAGCCGCATCGTTGTTGCTCGCACGCTGGTGCGTATTGGTGTGATTGGCCAGTACAAACCCCTTTTGAACCGCGCGCACCATAGCGGCGGGATTTTTTTCCAAATTCTCACCCCAGCAGAAGAAAACGGCGGGTATTCCTTTTTTTACAAGATAATCGACGAGATCATCCGTGCGTTCAGAGGCAGAATCGTCAATCGTAAGATAGGCGCTACGCATCTATCATCCTTCCGACACCGATCAGGGAAATGTAGGTGTCTGTTACAATGGAAATAGGCGTATTCAAAATATCTTCGGCAACAATAGGCACGCCTTTTTGATGGAAGCCTTGAAGAAACTTATCCTTTTGCCACAACTGACGTTCTATCAAGGCATCCAAAAAGCCGCCGTTCATCATGACGCCGCCAAAGCCGTGTATCGCGACCACGCAGAGATGGGCAAATAAACCCAACGCTTCATGGAATATATCGCTTGCCATGACGAAGGCCGGATCGGTGGGATCGTCCAAAAAATTGTCAGAAGGCTTTGTGCCCGCGATAGAGCAACAAGCCCTGTAAAGGGCCGGAAAGGAGCTGCCGCAGGCGATGTCTTCGAACACGACCGGCCTTTGTAGATTGCGTTCTTTTTGAACAGATCTTGAAATTTCAATATGAGTATCGGTCAAAGGCGTGAAAAGCATATGGCCGCCATAGGCTTTTTGCACACGGAAAGAACCATCCTTGTTTGGCAAGCCATATCCCATACCCAACCCCGTGCCCGGACCAAGAACAATTTTCGGATCGCCTGCCCGTCCTGCCGCGGCCTTAATACTAAGAATGCTTTTGTCCTGCGGGGATAAAGACAGGCAACCTGCCGTCGTTGCTGAAAAGTCATCTTCAGCGGCCAGAACAGAAAAGCCTGCTCGTTTGATATCATCAATCGAGAAAGAACGATCCGCCAGATTGGTAAAATGCCATGTCCCATCCGCCCACGGATTGGCCGCCGTGGCAAAAGCGAATTTTTTTATACCCTGTAACCCGTGCCTTTCCTGATAGACTGCAATAGATTCAGGAATGGATTTAAAGTCAGCCGTCTTGAGCTTTTCACAAAGATCGAGGCTCCCGTTTTCCCAAAAACCGAACCTTGTGTGTGTTCCGCCAATATCCGCAACAATCACCGGCATCAATGCAAAGCCCCTTCGTTGTGGCGCAAGTCATGTGTATCGCCGAAAGGATCGGCATGAATGATGACTTCGGCGTAGGGAAAATCATCAATAATATCATGCTCCAGCGCGCGGATGATTTCGTGGCTGTGGTGCAACGTCAGTTCCGGATCGATTTCCACATCCATTGAAATATGGATCACCATGCCGGATTTACGGGTGCGCAGATCATGAAAACCCAAAATATCCGGATGGCGTTTGATAATCTCCTTGATCTTTGTGCGCACAGCTTCGGGTAGCTCTTTGTCCATCAGCATATCAGTCGCCTGTAGCGCAATGCTACGCGCCGTGAAAGCGTAATAAAGCGCAATGGCAACAGCGCAAGCCGGATCGACCCACGTAGGGCCGTTGTAGTAACTGACGAGAAGCGCGGCAATCACGCTTCCATTCAGCGCGATGTCGGTGCTGTAATGCGCATTGTCGGCTTCGATCGCCAATGAAGGCGCGCGCTTCAGGCAATATTTTTGCACAGTGACCAGAACAGCGGACATCGCCATAGCAATCGCTGCGACCGTAATGCCGACCATATGATCGGTTACAATCTGCGGTTCAAAGAAGCGGTTGATGGAAGCGAAAATCAAAAAGAGCGCGGCTGCCGCCAAAAAGGCCGCCTGAAAAAGCGCCGCGATCCCTTCCATTTTTCCATGACCGTGGCGATGATCGTGATCGGCGGGGCGAAGAGAGTAGCGAAGCGCCAGCAACATAATAAGAGATATGGCAGCATCGGTTAGAGAGTCCGTGAATGTCGCAAGTACAGCAGCGGAATCCGACCGCCAATAAGCATAGCCTTTGATGAAGATAAGAAGCGTGACCGTGCCCATCGCCCAAAAGGAGGCAATCATCGCAAAGCGCGGTTCTATCTGGGGGTCGATCTGTTTTTCATCCATGGGCCAAGACTATAAAGAAAGCGGCCGCCCCTGCAAAGGGGCAGCCTGCTTTCTTCTCATGAAGCTTTGTTGGAATTTTTTTAAAGCTCGCGGCCTTCCGTTGCGGAGTGGTCTGTCGGACGAATGTTCAAATCATCATGACTTTGCCCAACACGATCATACGAATATCGTTGCGTTTTGGCCAGGCCGTTGGCCGCATATTCCTGCTCTTCGGTACGCTCTTTGCGAGTATCCAGTCTAGCCTGATTGCTAAAACCGTAATTCGCCTGATTGTCCTTCGCTTTCTTCTTGCCGAAAGCAGGGGACGCGGCTTTTGGCGCTGTGCGGTCGCTACTGTCGGCGGGCTGAATAGGCATGGGTTTCTCCTTTCCGGGATAATTATGTTTATATACCTCAAACCAACGCTCCCGCTTGATGGTTCCAACCCTCTCAATAACAATCTGGAAAATCAAATGATTGAGGATTTAAAAGTGGTTAACAGGATGGTATGGTGATTGCATATCGCAAAAAAGACAACGCCGACCCAACAACGAGAGATCATGCAGTTTTCCAGAGCTTCCATCGCAGGCGCCGCCATCGGTTTCCTCCTTATCCTGACCGCCATCCTGATCGGCACGAATAATCTTCTCGGGTTCGTCAGCATTGAAGGACTGATGATCGTCATCGGCGGCTCGCTTGCCGTTGCCTTCATGAGCTTCGAGGCCGAGTATGTGATGGAAGCTTTACGCTCTATCGGCCTGATGTTCCGCCGTGCGGAAACCACGCACCAGAATTTGCAAAAAGACCTGATCGAAATCATCGGCTGGGCGCGCATCGTCAAGGAACGCGGTCTGCTGGGCCTTGAAAACGAAACAGGCCGCGGCACGATCCGCGATCCGTTCGTGCGCTACGGGATTGATATGGTCGTCTCCAACTATCCGCCCGAAGATGTGCGCAAAATGATGGAAACGGCAGCCGATGCCGCCTATGAGCGGGCCATCATCCCGTCGCGCATCCTGATGGCTATGGCATCCCACGCGCCGGCGTTCGGGATGGTGGGAACGCTCGTCGGGATGGTTATCATGCTCGGCGATCTGCAAGGCGACATGTCCGGAATCGGCGCGGGTCTTGCCATCTCCTTGCTCGCCACGCTTTACGGCGTTGTCACGGCGCGTATGGTCTACATGCCCGCCAGCGCCAAACAGCAGCAAAAGCAGGAAGCCTTGCGTTTTCGCAACCAGCTTATCACCGAAGGTCTTGTGCTACTGGTGGCCAACCGTTCGCCGCGATACATCCAGGATCATCTGAACAGCTTCCTCAGCTTTGACACGCATTATGATCTCGACAACCGCTACACGCAGGTGGATCTGTGAGCGCTTACTGGAAAAACCGCAAAGCGAGTCAGGAAGAGGCCCATGTCGATGACTGGCTGATGACCTATGCGGATATGATCACGCTACTGCTCTGTTTTTTTGCCGTGTTCCTGGCCATCACTGTTCCCGATGAAAAAAAATTCGAAGAAGCCAAGGAAAAAGTTGTCGAACAATTTTCCGGTGGCGAATCCGCAAGGATGAAAGGACAATATAACCTTCCCGAAGCAGACAAAGACACGCCTGTCTCGAGCGATGATATGTTCGAAGCATTACCCTCCATCGTTGACCGCTTTCCGCAGAACAAGGATGTGGAAGTGCAAAAGGGCGACCGCATCACGACCATTGAAATGAACAGCGCGCCCTTTTTCCCCGTCGGCGCCGCCAATCTGAGCGAGGACGGCGTTAAAGTTCTGGCCGAGCTACAGCCTTCGCTGATGTCCAATGAATACAAGGACTATAATATCTCGGTCGAAGGTTATACAGACGACAGCCCGATCAAGACAGCGCAATTCCCGTCAAACTGGGAACTTTCCAGCGCACGCGCGGCCTCTGTGGTGCGCTCTTTGATTGATCTTGGAGTGCCGGCCTCCCGTCTTCGCGCTGTGGGATTTGCGGACAGCAACCCCAAAGTCCCCAATCGCGACACAGCAGGAAATCCAATTCCTGATAATCAGGCACAAAACCGCCGCGTTGTTATTCGTCTGGAAAAAATAGAAAAGCAGAAGAAGTAGATTCTAGCGCGTGTAAACATCCATGTGCGTTCTAACATCCATAATACCACTACCATATATTTTGTAGTCTGGTTCGCAAACAGCCAGACTACGCTTCACTTCATTGAAAGACTCCACGCAGAATTTTTCACGCGCCGCGCTTTCCAGCGATTCCAGCTTTTCCGTCTCGATCACCATACTGTAATGTGGGTATGGCTTATAAACCCGATAACAGCCCGCATTTTCGCACCATGGCATAAATTCGGGATCGGGATGACGAAGATCTATTTCTAGCGTTGACATGGAAACAAGATGTTTTCCTGTTGGAATTGTGCCACCTAACGGAGCGTGCGCACCGCTAACTTGCACAAATGAACTGAAAAGCTTTAGTCGCCGCATGGAGTATGCCTTAAAGATTATTGAATAATATGTCAATAAAGAGTTTTCTCTGCCGGATTAAAGACTTGAGCGCCCGCCAAAAGGCTTTTATGGTTGTATAAGCATTCCAGCCATACAAAAAAGACATAGAAACAAGGGGTTTGAACATGTCGCAATTATTCCGCCGCAAATTGCTGAACGCCGACCTGCACAATCAGGATTTGAAAAAAGTCCTAAGCGCGTTCGACCTCACATTGCTAGGCATTGGCGCGATTATCGGGACGGGCATTTTTGTCCTCACCGGTCATGCCGCGGCTTTGCAATCCGGCCCCGCCGTTGTGCTCTCCTTCGTTGTGGCGGGCGCGGCTTGCACCTTTGCGGCATTGGCCTATGCAGAACTGGCGTCCAGTGTCGGCGGCTGTGGTTCGGCCTATGGTTATTCCTATGCGGCCTTCGGCGAGATGATCGCTTGGATCATCGGCTGGGATTTGATTTTGGAGTACGGCGTCTCCGTCGCCGCTGTCGCCGTGGGTTGGAGCGGTTATTTCAACAACGCGCTCACCGCCGTCGGCGCTCCTCTTCCCGATTACCTCATGCGCGGGCCATTTGTTGAAAATCCTGGGATCGTGAACCTGCCGGCCGCAGGAATTATTCTAATCCTGATGGGACTTTTGATTATGGGCGTAAAAGAAAGCGCGAAACTGAACGCTGCGATGGTGTTTATCAAATTGCTGACTATTGCCGTCTTTATCGGTGTCGCCCTGTTTAATGTCAGTCCGGAAAACTGGTCTCCGTTTATGCCTTTTGGCTGGTTTGACCATGATGCGAACGGAAAACCGATTGGTATTCTGGCAGGTGCATCCCTCGTCTTCTTTGCCTACGTTGGTTTTGATGCGGTCTCTACGGCTGTAGAAGAAGCCAAAAATCCGCAAAAAGACGTGCCCATCGGTATTCTGGCCAGCCTCGTTTTCTGTACGGTCATTTATATCATCGTGTCCGGCCTTTTGACCGGCGTGGTCAAGTACGACCAATTGAATGTTCCCTCACCGGTTACACATGCCTTGCTGTTGCTTGGTAAGGATTGGGCAGGCGCGCTCGTTGCAACAGGCGTCGTGACAGGCCTGACCACCGTGATGTTGGTTCTGTATTACGCTCTAACCCGTGTGATCCTTGGCATCTCCCGCGACGGGCTGATTTCTCCTTACTTCGCCAAAGTCTCCGAAAAGACGCAGACGCCCGTTCGCACCACCATTATCTGCGGCATGTTGATGGCGGCGATGGCAGGCTTTGTGCCTTTCGGAGCTCTGGCAGAACTTGTGAATATCGGCACGCTCGCAGCCTTTGTTCTGGTCTGCGGCGGCGTGATTTTCGTACGCAAGCATCACCCAGATCTGCCGCGGCCCTTCAAAATGCCGTTTGGAATTTTATTACCGGTTCTGGGGGTTTTATCCTGCGGCGCGTTGATCGCCTTCCTGCCATGGGAGACGCATCTTC
>QFQB01000070.1 GCA_003241475.1 Micavibrio aeruginosavorus | reverse complement strand
TCGCCGATGGTCGCGGCCGGATCGACATAAGCGCCGCTGGCAATCTGTGCGGCGGGATAGTTGTCCGGATAGAACGCCTGCGCCGCAAGCGCATAGGATTTGTACGGCGATTTAGAGATGATGAGCGCCATGCCTTCGGGCGCGAATTGCGCCATCGCTTCGGAGACAATGCAGGCCGCCGCCTTTGAAGAGGCGAAGGCCGATTTATATTTGATGTTATCAAGAAAGCTGAGCTGGCCCGGCCCCGCACGATCAAGCGGCGCAACATCGTCGATCAGAAGATCCGCGTTGTCGCCTTCGCGCACGCTTCCTTTGACCGCCGCAGCGATATCGCCGAGCGTCAGCGCAGGTGATTTTTGAAAGAAGCGCGGGTCCGCCATAATAGTCTTACTGGACGGTCAGCTTGATGTCCGTGATCTTGGCATCAAGAGCCTTCAGGACTTCAGGTGTAATATCCAGATTTTTCTCGGCGATCAGGACGCTTTCGCGGGTAACCACGATATCGTATTTTTTCTCGCTGGCGACAGCCGTCGTGGCTTCGACGATATTCTTACGCAATTCCTTCATGGCGTTTGCCAGACCGTCATCGAGCGCGCCGCGGCGTTTTTTGAACAGCTTTTGCGTTTCGATGATTTTCTCTTCATAGGCTTTGCGTTTTTTGGCGAATTCCTCGGCCGTTACTTTGCCCTGTTCGGCCAGAAGCGAATTCTCGGTCGTCTTCAGCTCTTTTTCCTTGGCGGAAAATTCTTTTTGGAAGGCTTCTTTTTTCGCCTGTATTTGCTTTTGCAAAGACTGCGCCGCCTTGGATTGCGCCAGAATATATTCGACATCGACAATGCCGATGGTCGGCGCATCGGCAGCCTTGGCAGGCGCAGGCGCAAAAAGGGTCAAAGCAAATAAGGCGGCAACAGCCGTCAGAAACGCGCGGTGGATCATATGAGCACTCCTTGGTAATTCTCTATGTTTGTTTTTAAAAGGCCCCTGCCCGGACCGCGTTTTTTAGAAACGCGTTCCGAAGCTGAAGCTGAAAAATTCTTCCTGATCGTAGTCTTCTTTCAGGTACGGCAACGCAAGGTTGACGCGAACCGGACCCATCGGCGATCTCCAGGAAATACCCAGACCGGCGGTGGCGCGAAGCGAACTGTCATCGGCGACTTCAGGACCCGTCTCATCGATATCCCAAAGCGAGCCGAAGTCCGTAAAGGCATGACCGGCAACACCCATATCTTCGGGCAAGCCGATCGGGAAGGTCAATTCCGCCGTACCGCGGTAGTACAAGTTACCGCCGAGAGCATCATCCGTATCCGTATCGCGCGGACCGATACCGCCTTTTTCAAAACCGCGGAAGTTGTTGCCGCCGAGCATATAGCGCTCGTTGATCTTTACATCCTCGTCCTGAATGCCTTTGATTGCGCCGGTCTCTCCCATGATGTTGAAGATAACCTTCTTGTCGTAGAACGGAATGTAGTAGCTGGAGCCGATATCGCCGGACACATACTTGGCATCGCCGCCAAGACCTGCGCCTTCGAGATCAAGCCATGAATACAAGCCGTCCGCGGGGAACAAAGTAGAGTCGCGGTCGTCATAGCTCAGGCGCTGCGAAACAGCGGAGGTAATGCGCTCGCCCTCCTGATCCTTGATGAAGCGGGACGCATCGTCATCGACATTGTCGATTTCATTCTGCTCGAAGCGGTATTTCCATCCCTGACGCCATTTTTCGGACAGCGGGTAGCCCATGCGGAGCGCGCCGCCGGTTCTGCGCTGGTCGAACGACGATTCATCCTGCAAGTCGCGGGTGATGTGGAACGCATCGACGCCGGCGGAAAGATCGCGGTCGAGGAAGTATGGCTCCGTAAACGAAGCATCGAATTCGGTGCGCTTGCCGGCCAGCGTGGTCGCAAAAGTCAGATCCTGCCCTTTGCCGAGCAGGTTGCGCTCGCGGATGCGAAGGTCGGCCAAAGGTCCGTCCTGCGTCGAGAAGCCGGCTCCGACGGAAAGCTCACCCGTCGATTGTTCGGCGACTTCGATGTCGATAACGGTTTTGTCAGGCGCGCTGCCGGGCAAGGTCTTGATGTTGACCGTCTCGAAGTAATCGAGGTCGCGGATGCGCTGCTCGGAACGAGCCAGTTTTGATTTGCTGAACGGGTCGCCTTCGACCAGCAGCATCTCGCGGCGGATGACCTTGTCGATGGTGCGCAGGTTGCCGTGAATGTCGATGCGCTCGACGAACACGCGCGGGGATTCCGCAACGTCAAAAGTGATATCGACAGAACCTTCCGCGCTGTTGCGCTTGATCTTCGGATCGACATCGGCAAAGGCGTACTGCTGGTCGCCCAGCTTGTCGGACATTTTGTCGGCGCTGATCTGGACGGCGTCGGCATCATACCACTGGCCCGGCAGGAAGGTGATTTCCTGTTTGAGCGGCGTGGCGTCGAAGCCGCGCAGGTTGGATTCAATACCGATCGAATTGACCTTGTAGCGCTGTCCTTCTTCCACCGTGAACGTCAGGTAGAAGTTTTCCTTGTCCTCGGACAATTCGGCGTTGGAGCTGACGACGCGGAAATCCGCATAGCCATTTTTCAGGTAGAAGCGGCGCAGAAGCTCTTCATCGAATTTCACGCGGTCTTCGTCATAGCGATCGTCGCTGGCGAAGAAGCGGTACCAGTGCTCTTCCTTTGTGGAAAGCTCGGCGCGCAGCTGATCGTCGTCGAACGCCTTGTTGCCGACGAAGCGGATGGATTGAACGGCCGTAACATCGCCTTCGGTGATTTCAAAGACGAGGTTGACGCGGTTCTGGTCCAGTTCGATGATTTTCGGCTCGATATCGACGGCGAAACGGCCGCCGCGCTGATAGAGCTGGTAAATGCGCGAAACATCGTTCTGCACTTTGGTTTTCGTGTAGACCTGACGCGGGCGGAGCGAGATTTCGGCCAGAAGCTCGTTGTCCTCGATCTTCTTGTTCCCCTCGAACGCGATCTCGTTGATGATCGGGTTTTCAACAACGTTAACCATGAGCACGCCGTTTTGCTGGGTCATTTTTACATCGGCGAACAAACCGGTGGCGAAAAGATTTTTCAAGCCTTCGTTGATGACATCGTCGGTGAGCGGCTGCCCCGTCTGCAGATTGAGGTAGGACAAGACGGTTGCCGCCTCGATCCTTTGCGCGCCGTCGATGCGGATTTCGCGAAGCGTATCGGCTGCCCATGCGGAGACGGACAGAACGCAAGCGAGGAACAATGTTATGAAAAAATAGGGCCGAGACATGATGAGCTACAATCCTGACGAAGGTCGGTTTCTACCCTAAATTCAGTAGAATATTTTGGCCTTCGATACAACCGATTCTTTGCAAGGATATCAAAGAATAAGCTGTAAAATGTCGCTCAAATTGGCAAAGACCATCAGCCCGATCAGGATGGTAAAGCCCAGCCGGAAGGCGTATTCCTGCGCTTTTTCCGGAATCGGGGAGCCTTTGACGGCTTCCAGCGCGTAAAATACGAGGTGCCCCCCGTCAAGGACGGGAATCGGGAAAAGATTGATCAGACCGAGATTGATGGACAACAGCGCCGTAAAGGTAATGACGGCCACGATCCCGGCCTGCGCCATATCGCCCGCCATCGCGCCGATGCGGATCAGCCCGCCCAGCTCCTTGGGGCTACGGGTCCCGGTCACGATCTGGCCAAGCGCCGTCAGCGTGCCCACGGTCACATCGCGGGTTTCGATTCCCGCCTGCTTGACAGCCGAAAAAACATTGTGCTTGACGATGTCGCTTCCGACTTTTTCGGAAATGACCAGCAATTTGCCCGCATCGTTGCCGTTTTCATCTTTGGCGGAATCGCTTCCCAGATCATTGTTGAGCTCGGCCAGAGGGCGAACAATCAGAACGCTGTCGTCCGCGCCATCGATGCCCTTGAAAGTCACTTCTATTTTGCGGTCCAGATTTTTTTTCAGGAGCGGAACGGCCGCATCCTTTTCGACAGGCTTGCCGTTGACGGCGACGACCGTATCGGTGCTAAAACCGTTTGCCGCGCCGATCAATCCCAGAATGCCGCGCGAGTGCTCGAACCCGAAGCGGTCGGAGAAATTCTCGCGCTCGGGCGTTGCCGTCAAATCGACTTCCTTTCCGTCGCGCAGAACGGTGAACTTCATCGGCGTGTCGAGCGCGATCATCACGCGCTGGCGAATGTCTTCAAAGCGGCGAACGCTGGAACCGTCGATGGCGATCACGCGGTCATGCGGCTGAAATCCGGCCTTGTCTGCGGCGGAATCCTTGATAATGGCGGACGCCGTCGGCGGCGTGACGGGCTGTCCGTATGCGACATACAGGCCGGACAAAAGAATGATCGCGAAAATAAAATTGATGGCGGGTCCGGCAAAAACGATCAGTGCGCGTTGCCACACGGGCTTGGCGAAGAAAGCGCCCTTGCGGTCTTCCGCCGTCATGGGGCGGGCCAAAAGCCCCTCGCCCACGGTCTCCTTGTGGCCTGCGCTGGCAGGATCGGTATCGCCGAACATCTTCACATAACCGCCGAGCGGCACCAGCGAGAATTTCCAGCGCGTGCCGTGTTTGTCGTTGCGGCCGAACAATTCTTTTCCGAATCCGATGGAGAACGTCTCGACCTTCACGCCGCACAGTCTGGCGACGATGTAGTGTCCCCATTCATGCACGAACACAAGAATGGAGAGCACAAGGATAAAGGTTCCTCCGTACATCCACACATTGTTGAAGGCCATATGAAGGGTATCGAAGAGTGCGTTCATGAGACTTTGCGGCTTTCGGTTTTGTATTTCATTATATGGTTTTTCGCAGACTCGCGCATCTTGGCGTCAAATGCAAGGATGCTTTCGAGATCGTCCAGCGCTGTCGGCGTGCGCTCCTCCACCGTCTTACGAACGGTTTCGAAGATATCAAGATAGCCTGCCTGCCCGTCCAGAAAAGCCGCCACGGCGACTTCGTTGGCGGCATTCATGGCGATGCAGGCCGCCTGTCCTTCCGATAAACAATGGTAGGCATAGTTTATGGCGGGAAAACGGCAATCATCTACGGGCTCGAAGGTCAAATTCGATATCTTTGTAAAATCAATCCGTTGGCCGCCGTTGTTCATGCGATTGGGCCAGCCCAGCGTGTGCGCGATGGGCACCTGCATGTCCGGTGCGCCCATCTGCGCCAGCACCGATCCGTCGTGATATTCCACCATCGAATGAATCACCGATTGCGGATGAACCAGCACATCGATCCGGTCGGCGGGAAGATTGAAAAGATAATGCGCCTCGATCACCTCCAGCGCCTTGTTCATCATCGTCGCGGAATCGACCGAAATTTTCGCGCCCATGCTCCAGTTCGGATGCGCCACGGCCTGCGACGGCGTCGCGCTTTCCATCCGTTCTTTCGGCCATGTGCGGAACGGTCCGCCGGACGCCGTCAGGATCACGCGGCGGATTTTGTCCGCGCTGCTGAAATCGTAGACTTGAAAGATCGCGTTATGCTCGCTGTCCACCGGAAGCAGCGCCGCGCCGGATTTTTTGGCGGCATCCATGACAAGCGCGCCCGCCGCAACCAAAGGCTCCTTGTTGGCAACCGCCACATGTTTTCCGTTTCTGATCGCGGCCAGTATAGGCTCCAGTCCCGCCATGCCGACAATCGCCGCCATCGTGTAATCGCACGGCGTCGCGGCGGCTTCGATCACCGCCTTTCGTCCGGCAGCAATTTGCGTGCTTGTGCCGGACAAGGCGTCTTTCAACGCCGCATACAGGCTTTCATCGCCGATCACGGCAAGTTTTGCGTTGAATTCGCGCGCCTGTTCGGCCAGCAGCTTGACGTTCTTTTGCGCGGTCAGGGCGCAGACGCTGAAAGTCTCGCGGTTCTGGCGCAAAACATTGATGGTGGCCGTGCCCACCGATCCCGTTGCGCCAAGGATGGAAACGCTCTTCATAGACCGACGACTTTCAGAGCGATGAGAAATACAAGCGAAGCCAACAACAGCGCATCGATCCGGTCAAGCAAGCCGCCATGGCCGGGAATAAGCGTCCCCGTATCCTTCACGCCGACTTTGCGCTTTTCATGCGAGATCAGCAAATCGCCTATCTGCCCGCTAACCGCAATCATCGCACCAAACGCCGCAATAAGAGCAGGTGTAAATCCGGACGGAAGATCAAGATCGCTCCAGATCGCCTGCGCAAGATAAGGACCGATGTAAAATGCATACAAAAAGAACAATCCGATGCTCGACAAAACACCACCGATCAATCCCGCCCATGTTTTGTTGGGGCTGATAGAAGGCGCCATCTTCGGTCCGCCGATGGTTTTGCCGGAAAAATACGCGCCGATATCGGTGGACCACACGCACAGCATCAAACACAGCGTCAAGCCAGCGCCGTTGTTCGCATATTGATCGCGCAGATAAACGAACGCCGCAAAGCACGCGAGTATATATAAAACCCCTAGAACGCCATCCATAAAAGGTCTTAACGTAGCTTTGGCCATACGCACCCATTCCTTGACGGAAATGCCGATCGCGACACCGACCATAAACAAAAACGGCCAGCCACCGTATATAACGGCATAAAGCACCACCGGCATCATGATGAGGGCCGATATGATCCGTAAGAACAGACCGTGTTTTGCAAAAGCCGTCACAAGAAATCCTATCGTTCAGTTGGTAATCGCCCCGAAGCGACGCTCGCGCTTTTGGAAATCGGCAATCGCAGATTCCAGATCGGATTTGCTAAAGTCGGGCCAGAGTGTAGAGGTAAAGACAAGCTCGGTATAGGCGCACTGCCACAAAAGAAAGTTGCTGATGCGCTGTTCGCCGCTGGTGCGGATCAGAATATCCGGATCAGGAATCCCTTTCGTCATCAGATGCTGGGGAAAATATTCTTCCGCGCTGGCAAAATCAGGCGCTATCCCCTGCTCGGCCATCTGCTTTGCGTAAGAAGCCGCGGCCTCAAGAATTTCATTCCGGCTACCGTAGTTCAAAGCAATGTTCAGAAACAAAGCATCATTGTCCTTGGTCAGGTTCTCCGCATTCTCGATCAACTCGACGATGTCTGCAGACAATTCTTTGCGGGACCCGATCACGCGCAGACGCACATTGTTCCGGTGAAGGTCGGCGGTCTCAGATCGCAGGAACATGCGAAGAAGGCGCATCAGTTCGGTAATTTCTTCGGCGGGGCGGCTCCAGTTCTCGGATGAAAAGCTGAACAGCGTGATGTATTTGATCCCCAGATCGCCCGCCGCGCGCACCGTGCGCTTGCAGGCTTCCACACCCTGATGATGACCTGCCGTGCGCGGCAGGCCACGGCTTTTGGCCCAGCGTCCGTTGCCATCCATGATGATAGCAATATGTTGTGGGATCTGCTTTTGCATCAAACCGTCATAATATCTTTTTCTTTGTCGGAGAGTAGCATGTCTATTTTCTTCACATACTCGTCGGTGAATTTCTGCACCTCTTCGCCGCTGCGCTTGTTCTCGTCCTCGGATTGGCCGTCGGCCTTCATCTTCTTGAGCGCTTCCATCCCGTCGCGGCGGATGTTGCGAACAGCCACGCGGGCGGATTCCGCATATTGTCCCGCAACCTTGACCAGCTCCTTGCGGCGGTCCTGGTTCAATTCCGGCACAGGCACGCGCACGAGGTTGCCGTCCGCTTGCGGATTCAGGCCGAGGTTCGCATCGCGGATCGCTTTTTCAACGGCTTTGACAGACCCCGTATCCCAGACCTGAACGGTCAAAAGGCGCGGCTCGGGAACGGAGATCGAGCCAACCTGCAAGATCGGCATGCGCGATCCGTAGACTTCAACCGTGATCGTATCAAGCATCGCCGTGCTCGCGCGGCCTGTACGAAGGCCCGAAAATTCATGCTTCAGAGAGTCAACAGCGCCTTCCATGCGGCGCTTGATATCTTCTTTGTTATAGGACATGGGATATTTCCTTCTTGCTTCTTGTATTGTTTATTTATTGCTAACGGTCGTGAACGTGCCTTCGCCGCTCATGACTTTTGCGAAATTGCCTTCTTCGCGAACATTGAAAATAATGATCGGAATATTGTTCTCCCGCGCCAGTGAAATGGCGGTCGCGTCCATCACGCGCAGATCCTTGGTCAGAACATCCATATAGGAAATCTGTTCAAAACGCTTTGCATCGGGGTCTTTTTTCGGATCGGCCGTGTAAACGCCATCAACCTTCGTGCCTTTTAGAATGGCGTTGCATGCCATCTCGGAAGCGCGAAGCGCAGCCGTGGTATCTGATGTGAAATACGGATTACCTGTACCGGCGGCAAAAATCACCACGCGGCCTTTCTCCATGTGGCGCATCGCTTTGCGGCGTATGTACGGCTCGCAGATCGCCGACATCGGGATCGCCGACATCACGCGTGTATCAACCTTCAATTGCTCCAGTGCGGATTGCAACGCCAGCGCGTTGATGACGATGCCGAGCATCCCCATATAATCGGCCTGCGTCCGGTCCATCCCTTCGGCGGCGCCCGACACGCCGCGGAAGATGTTGCCCGCGCCGACAGAGACGCAAACCTCGACGCCCGTATCGATCACTTCCTTGATGTCGCGGGCCACGCGGTTCAATGTTTTGGAATCCAGCCCGAACTCTTTTTCCCCCATCAGGACCTCGCCCGACATCTTTAACAACACGCGCTTATAGGTTGATTTGGAAGCAGATTTTATCTTCTCAGCTGACATTGTCATAATTTCTCTCTTTGTTCAGGGCCACGCTAAAATACGGGAAGTTGGCAGGGCTGTCCACTCGCCAAGGAGGATTAAAGCCTCCCCCGCCTTTTTGCAAGAAAAAGCCCCGCAAATCGTTAAGATCGCGAGGCTTTTTTGTAAGGATTTCAACGATCAGATCACCAAGGCCGCCATATTCTCTTTCAGAGCCGGTTTCGCAATCTCATTCTTGATGACCTTGTCATCCCCATCCGCCTTAAACACATGATCGAAGCAACGCTTGGCAATACCGGCCAGCTGGATCGTACGCCCCGGCGCGCACAAGGCCGCTGCCGTTGCCCCTGCCGCCGCGCCCAAAACCGGACCTCCGGCGGCGCCGAAGAGCAGACCCGCCGCCGCGCCTATCAAGCCCGGTTTGCCGAGATTCAGGATATGCGCGCTTTGGCCCCCATTCTTATAATCATCCTCGGTCATGGAATTTATCACCGGATGAACGAGGGTTCCAAGGCCCGCCGTAACAACTCCCGTGGTTGCCAAGGCAAAGGCAGGGCCCGCGGCAAACCCCAGCATAAGTCCGCCAAGACCGAGGGCCGGCACAGCCGCCATCGTGTAAGCGGTCGTTGCATTTTGGAATACGTAAGACAGTTTTTCTTTCGCGAAGTCATAACCTTCGTTGAATTGTTGCGTGATATAACCCATTGCGTCGTCTCCCCTGTTTTTATTCGTTACAGGCAGATATAACCGCTAATTTGAATTATGTCAAATAATATTGTGTTAATTTTGTAATATTATTGCGCCAGCTATTTGCAGTCCGCGGATTTCAATGCCCCATATGGCTGTGATCCATGCCTTCCATACCGGACATATCGTGGGCGGGGGCTGGCTTTTTAGCGGTAGGCTTTTTAACTTTCGCTTTCTTCGGCGCGGCCCCGTGCTTCATACCACCATGATTCATATGATCCATCCCGTGCATCATCGACATATCAACCTTGATATCATCTGGATTACCCGGATATTGGGCAACAATGTCGTTCATGAACGCAATCTCCATTTTTTGGTCGCGCAGAATATCGAGACATAGCAGACGCAGATATTTGTTCGTCGCATGCGGATTGGCCAGATACTCCTTCGCCATCACCAACGCCGCTTCATGATGGATCGCCATACCCTTGGCAAATTGCACATCGCGTGCTGTAACTTCGCTCTTGCCGAACCCCGCCGGCATCGGTGCCCGCTGAAATCTCTGCTTTTGCGCTAGACCTTGCTCGGCCACCTGTCGCGTAGCCCCTTCTTTTTGAATAGGCTTGCCGACCAATTGCTCCACACGGTCCAGCATGCCGATCTCGAAGGTCTGGTTATGCTTAATCCCGCGGGCAAGGCTCTTCAGTTGAACGTTTTTCGCCTGCGGATCACTTAGATACTCGTCAGACATTGTCAGCGCACCGGCATGATGTGGACGCATGCCCTTTACGAAATCGAGGTCCGCCTTCTGTTCGGCCGCCCCCTGTGCCGCAAACCACGGATTGGTCACGAGCGGCTCTTTGGGATCATAATCAGGTTCTACGGCGGCAAACGACGGGGCCGCGGCCAAAAGCAACAAAATCAGGCCAAAAACAAAAGCAATGCGCATGGAAATCTCCTTCTTTCCGAAGAAGATTTGACCCAATAAACGGCAAAATCAAGGCGAAGATATAGGCTTTGCTTCCGGAACGTTTACAGATTTGATCAGGCAAAGATCCTTGAGAACCACGGCTGCCGCATCGACATACTGCACAGGCGTTTTCTGCTGGTGCTCATGATACAGCGTCGCCAGCAGACGATCCTCGTCAACTTCAAGTATCGCTACGCCAAGTCGGTTGTATTTTTCAATATTCTGTACACGCTGGCCCGACGCATCGGCGAACTGGGCCGCAAAAGGAAACATGCCGAGCAGTTTTTTATCGTTATCAACATGCAACATCGCACCATCCATCGTGCCATAGCCTTCGCTGTTGGAAACAAATGCGACACAATTGTCTTTTTTTGCCAGCATATAGCCAGCCTTGATGACGTTGGCTGGCTGGCCAAAGGCAAATCGATCCGTCATCACTGTGACAAACGCGCCCTGATATTCCTGCGCCAGCATATAACCCGCCGCAAACATCGTCATATTGCTCTGCCCGTATTCGTTTTCGTCCTTCAGATTGCGCGGGCCCCAACGCATAGCCCTGCGCTTTGGCCTCTTCTTCCTTATAGGGATTCCATTCCGTTCTACCCTCAGCGTCCGTAACAGGAAAACCGGCATTCAGCACGACGAAAGCAAACGGCTCGTCGTCTTTCAGGATGTCGGAAAATCTGTCTTTCAGAATTTCATAGTCGTACATACAGGACGCTTCGGTGTTCGTGTGTGGAACAGAATGAAGCTTTTTAAACATCAGGTTAGGATCCGGCTTTTCGGTGGGCGAATAAACCATAACGCCGGTTTCATTCAAGGCAGGAATTTTGTCCGGCTCGATCATATGCGTAACCAAAGCCACTGGCGTTTCCCAATTCTCTTTGGCAAGCTTGATCACATGATCCGTCGTTGATTGCCCTACGCCGATAACAGTCAAATTTCCCACACCCTGTGGCATCTGCGTGAAGCGTGGAATTTTCTCATACTCGGCATCGGTCATTGGCAGGCGCGTCGCGGCGGTTTCAACTTCCTTGCCTGTCCGCTCACCGATTTTATAAACCAGATATTGCGTATCGGGATATTGTGCGCGTAAGAGGTTCGCCGAAAACGCCTTCATGTAATCGCGCTCTCCGGCATTCAGCTTTTCATCGGCAACGATAAACAGAACGGTCTTGCGCATAGCGAAACTCCTTAAAATTTGCAGATATACTTATGACAACATTCGATGACGGGCAACAAAAAAGCCCTCTTGCGAGGGCTTTTTAATATTCGTTTGCGCTTATATTTACGCGCTGCGGGCCGTTGCGGCAACTTCGGCGGCAAAGTCCACCTCTTCCTTCTCGATGCCTTCGCCGAGCTGGATGCGGGAGTAGGATTTCAGAGCAACCGGCGCGCCGACGTCTTTCGCGGCGTTTTCTAGTAGCTTGGCAATTTTCGTCTCGCCGTCCATCACGAAGATCTGCTCAAGCAAGCAGATTTCTTCATAGAATTTGCGCAGACGGCCTTCGAGCATTTTCTCGACGATCTCGGCAGGCTTGCCTTCGGCTTTGGCCTGCTCACGCAAAACATCGCGCTCGCGGTCAAGCGTTGCCGTGTCCACATCTTCTTTTTTCAGGAATTTCGGGAACGCTGCAGCGGCGTGCATAGCGATCTGCTTGCCAAGCGCTTCGAGCTTTTCCTTGTCGCCTGTGGATTCAAGCGCGACCAGAACGCCGATCTTGCCGAGGTTCGGCGCAACCGAGTTGTGAACATAGCCGACAACAACACCGTCAGAAACGCTGTGTTTTTCCATGCGGCGGATTGTCATGTTCTCGCCGATTTTCGCAATCTTGTCCGTCAGGTTTTCGGAAACGGGCTTGCCGTCCAGCTTTGCGTTCAGCAGGCTGTCGAGATCGCTCGCTTCGGTTAGCGCCTTGTCGGCAACCGCTTTAACGAACGTCTGGAATTCTTCGTTGCGGGCAACGAAGTCCGTCTCGGAGTTGACTTCGACAACCGCGCCCGTCTTACCGCTGGATGCAATGGCAACCAGACCTTCGGCGGCCGTGCGCGAAGATTTCTTCTCGGCTTTCGCCAGACCTTTTTTGCGCAACCAGTCAACAGCGGCTTCGATATCGCCGTTGTTTTCGGTCAACGCGTTTTTTGCGTCCATCATGCCGGCGCCGGTTGTCTCGCGGAGTTGTTTCACCATGGATGCTGTGATTTCAGCCATTTTCAAATTCCTTCAATGTTTGCTTTGTAAAAGCATCCCCGCTCAAACGGCGGGAATGCAAAAGAGATAGATCATAAGGTGCGATTAGCCAGCGTTGGCGGCTTTTTTCGGGGCTTCCGCATCGGCGGCGGCAACTTCACCCGGCGTAGCGGCTTCGGCATCTGCTTTCGGCAACTTCACCTTAACGTCAACAGCGGCGCCGGCATCTTTGCCGGAACGTCCGACTTCGGCCTGAATGCCGTCGAGGATCGCATCGGCGAACAGATCGCAGTACAGTTCGATGGCGCGCAGAGCGTCGTCGTTGCCGGGAACCGGATAGTCAACGCCTTTTGGCGAAGAGTTGGAATCCAGGATCGCGAAAACAGGAATGCCCAGCTTGTTGGCCTCTTGAACGGCGATGTCTTCTTTGTTCACGTCGATGATGAACAGAGCGTCCGGCTGGCCGCCCATTTCCTTGATACCGCCGAGGGAGAGTTCGAGTTTTTCTTTCTCGCGGCTCATCATCAGGATTTCTTTTTTCGTCAGACCTTCCGGCTTGGCGAGCAGTTGCTCAACTTCGCGCAGACGGTTGATGGACAACGTGATGGTTTTCCAGTTGGTCATCATACCGCCGAGCCAGCGGTGGTTGACGTAGTACTGGCCGCAACGCTTGGCGGATTCAGCAACCTTGTCGGCAGCCTGACGCTTCGTGCCCACGAACAGAACGCGGCCGCCGTTAGCAACGATATCGCGAACAGATTTCAGGGCCGTATTCAGCAAAGGCACGGATTGTTGAAGGTCGAGAATGTGAATACCGTTACGTACACCGAAGATGTACGGGCGCATCTGGGGGTTCCAGCGGCGCGTGTGGTGACCGAAGTGAACGCCCGCTTCGAGCAACTGACGCATAGTAAATTGTGGCATAGCCATGGATATGGATCTCCTTTTTATATCCGGTTATTTCCTTGGTAAGCTTTGGTTTTTCAAGGGGTTAGCCTTGCAAACACCGGTTTAGGTACTTACCTGTGAATTTAGTCTTGGGCGTTGTATGCCTCTATTGTACGGGAAAATCAAGGAAAAAGACAGTTTTTGCGGCGGCGCGGAAAGGTTCGCGGCCCATGGGTAATCGGCCAAATTGTTATGCGGTCTGCTTCCTCCTTATCATGTAATAATTCTGTTTTAGCGTATTTCGTGCTACAATGACCAAATAAAGGCCGCCCCTCGCGGCCTTTTTCAATTGCTGGCCAACATTAACCCGTGACCATAAAAAAATACGACGAACGAACTGAACAAAAACAAGATTCTGAAAATTAATCTTGCCATTATATTCTCAAAAGCGCATATGTTCTGGAAAATTATTCCAAAGGTGTTTGTTATGTCGCTTATGTCCCGCTTTTCCACGTATGCCGCTGCCCTGTCCGGAGTGGTAACGACTCCCGCACTCACAACCGCTCAAACGGCCCCTGGCCTGCGCGTCACAACGGGACTTCAGGTCGACTCTCACTTGAGTGCAGGCCAAACGGACAAGTTTGGCGACCGCAAAGTGATCGGCGGCGCAGCGCGCCTTGCCAACGGTTTGACGTTCGGGGTCGAGGCCGGCATCGTGACCCCGCAATTCACAGTCCATAATCAATCACGCGATACGGCATCCATTATAGGCACCGTGGGTTACGAAAGCGATTACCAAAAAAGCAAACCCCAAATCGGATTCTATGCATCGGTGGGCAGCGTGAACGGCGCAATCTTGCGCGCGGCACACAACATCGTCACAGCCATGCATGGAACGAAAGCCCGCTCCTCCGCCGCTTCTTCCGGGCGGCGCTTTGCGGCAGGCGTCGCTGGACGTTTCGATATCGGTGAAACGCTTGCAGAAGGCGCATTTGAAAACGTCGCCTTGAATGCAAGCTCGTTTGCCATCGCGAGAACGGACAAAGTTTCAATCGGAAGCGCTCTCTTTGCCTCTTACAACATGGGAAAGGATGCGCATTTTCGTCCCGACATCCCCGGCATGCCGCTTGATAGCCAGAAGTCCGATCTTTCAATCTATGGGGGCGCTATTATCGAAGGCCGCGCTTACGATCTGCCCACGCATCATCTTAACACAAACTTTCTAAAGGCAACATGCGTAGGAGGCCTGTCTGCCTCTTTAAAAAGATTCACTCTCGGCGGTGAAATTCAACATGATCTCAGCGACGATGTGCATCGCGGCAGAGGAAAACCCGTTACGCGCTATGTTGCGAAACTTGGCGTGAATTTTTAATATGAATCAGAGTTTAAAAGCTATTTATGACCGGATCGACAGCGCCATCCGTTATTGGGATGAGTACAGGGATGAAATTCGATCCCATGGCTACACGGAAGCACTACATACACGTTTCGAGGAAGCCGTAAAAAGTGAAGCCCCGCTGCAAAAAACGGAATGGGCCGAAATTCTGGGACCGCTCAAAGCATTCTTCGAAGCCCGCGTGTCCAAATTCCGCGAAGAAAGCCAAAGACTGGCAGACGAAAGAGACGCTTACGATTCCCGCATCTCTACGATCCGCTTGTCCGTCATAAACGAAGACGTGGAAGAGTTTCAGCGCAAAATCAGCAACGGCATCTATGATAATGCGCTTTATGCGGATGCCTTTAACGCCAGCATCGACGCCATCGATTCCTTGCTTGCCGATCCGCCGACAGCAGACATTATCCAGCTGTATCCGGCCCTGCGGCGCTAAGAACTATACTATCGCTCCGCAATGCGGATCACGCCCGCTGTGGAGCGAATGGCCGCGATGGCCGCGGGCGACAGGCTCCACCGCCCATTGAGCGCGACCTCCGCAATCTGCCCGTCATCCATGTGCGCGAACACGCTGATCTTCACGCCCCCGCGGCCTTCAACGGCAATAAGGTCGCTGATTTTTTTGAGCGGCGCAGGCGCATCGATATGCACAGCCAGTTCTGCCAGCTTGTCCGCAAGCGTTTCATCGAGCGGCGTGATGATCTGTCCCAGCAAACGCACTTGTTCGTCCTTCACATCCGCATCGCAGGTCAGCAAGAGCGCATTGCCCGGCTCCAGCAAAGAGCGCGTGCGCGACAGCGTTTCCGAGAAAATCATCACCTCGTACACGCCTGTTGCATCGGACATCTGCAGGAACGCGAATTTGTTGCCCGATTTTGCCGAAACCTTTTCGACTTTCTTGATGAGAATGCCCGCCATCTGCACGCGGCTGGACGGTCTGCGGTCCAGTTCTTCGGCCAAACGGCCGAACGGAATGATCTTCATCCGTTCCATCTGCGCGACTTTAGTATCGAGCGGGTGCGCCGAAAGATAAAATCCTACGGCATCGAATTCATAGCGTAGCTTTTCAAGCACGTCCCATTCCTGCGCCTCTTTCATGGGCGGCAGGCTGGCCGCGCCTTGCGGATCGCCGAACAGACTTACCTGACCGCTTGCGCGCTCGTCGGCCTGCGCCTGCACGTGGCGGAGCAGGATTTCCATGTTCTCGTATAATTCCGCGCGCTTGGAATAAAGAGAGTCGAACGCGCCGGCGCAAATCAGCTGCTCGAACGACTTCTTGTTCATCACCTTGGCATCGAGCCGGTCGATGAAATCGGCGAGGTCTTTGTAAATGCCGTTTTCGCGGCGCTCGGCCACCATTTTTTCCATCGCGCCGTGGCCGACGCCTTTCAGCGCTGCAAGCGCATAGCGGATCTTTCCGTCCTCGACATCGAACATAACGCCCGATTTGTTCACATCCGGCGGCACGATGGCGATATCCATCCTCTGCGATTCCTGCTTGAAGATCGCAAGCTTGTCAGTGTTGCCGTAGTCGAGCGTCATAGACGCCGCCATGAATTCGACCGGATAGTTGGCCTTCAGCCACGCCGTCTGATACGCGACGAGCGCATAGGCTGCCGCGTGGGATTTGTTGAACCCGTAGCCCGCGAATTTTTCAATCTGCACGAAAATCATCGCGGCCTGTTCGTTCGGCACTTGGCTATGCTCCGCCGCGCCTTTGACGAACATCGCCTGCTGGGCGTCCATCTCGGATTTGATTTTTTTCCCCATGGCGCGGCGAAGCAGGTCGGCACCGCCGAGCGTATAGCCGGACAAAATCTGCGCGGCCTGCATGACCTGCTCTTGATAAACCATGATGCCGTAGGTTTCCTCAAGCATCGGGCGCAGTTTGGGATGAAGGTAATCGGCCTCTTCGTTGCCGTCCTTGACCGAAACATATTTGGGAATATTGTCCATCGGGCCGGGACGGTACAAAGCGACAAGCGCGATGATGTCTTCAAAGCGGTTGGGCTTCATCTTGCGCAGAGTGTCTTTCATGCCCGAACTTTCGAGCTGGAACACGCCGGTGGATTCGCCTCTCGAAATCATCTCGTATGATTTAGCGTCATCAAGCGGAATCTGCAGAATATCGATATCCTTGCCCGTCGTTTGCTTTACAAGCTCGAGCGCCTTTTGCACCACGGTCAATGTTTTCAATCCCAGAAAGTCGAACTTTACCAATCCGGCCTGCTCGACATACTTCATGTTGAATTGCGTAACCGGCATTTCCGAACGCGGATCGCGATACACGGGCACGAGTTCATGCAACGGACGATCGGAAATCACCACGCCCGCGGCATGCGTGCCTGCATGCCGGTACAAGCCTTCCAGCTGCAAAGCAATTTCGATCAGCTTCTGGCTGGTTTCTTCCTTGTCCCGCTCGGCGCGCAAATCCGCATCGGAATCCAGCGCCTCTTGAAGCGTGATCGGATTGGCCGGGTTGTTCGGAATCATTTTGGCCAGACGGTCCACCTGTCCATAAGGCATCTGCAGAACACGGCCCACGTCGCGCACGGTATTGCGCGCCTGCAGCTTGCCGAACGTAATGATCTGCGCCACGCGATCCTTGCCGTAGCGGTCTTGCACGTACTTGATAACCTCGTCGCGGCGGTCCTGACAGAAATCGACGTCGAAGTCCGGCATGGACACGCGCTCGGGGTTCAGGAAACGCTCGAACAGCAGATTGAACTGCAGCGGATCAAGGTCGGTGATTTTCAGCGCCCACGCGACAACGGACCCCGCGCCCGATCCGCGGCCCGGCCCGACCGGAATGCCGTGGTCTTTGGCCCATTTGATAAAGTCGGAAACGATCAGAAAGTATCCGGGAAAGCCCATTTTTTCGATGGTCGAAAGCTCGAACTCCAGCCGCTCTTCATAGGGTTTAGGATCGGTGCCTTCGGCGGTGTAGTTCTCCAGACGCCATTGCAGACCTTCGCGCGCCTGTTTGCGCAATTCCTCTACCTCGCCCAAGCCGCTCGATGTTTCGAACGGCGGCAGGATCGGTTTCAAACCTTTAAGCAAAAAGTGGCAACGCTTGGCAATTATGGCTGTGTTTGCGATGGCTTCCGGAATATCAGCGAACATCTTGCTCATATCTTCGCCGGACTTGAAGAAATGATGTTTCGTGACCTTGCGACGATCCGTTTCCGTTACATAGCGCCCTTCGGCAATGCAGAGTAGTGCATCATGCGCCTCATGCATCGAAGGATCGGCAAAGTAGCAGTCGTTGGTTGCAACAAGCGGTACGTTTTCGCGATAGGCAAAATCAATCAGAGCCGGTTCGTTCTGGTTTTCTTCGGCCAGATGATGGCGTTGCAATTCAATGTAGAAACGATTGCCGAAATTTTCCTTGAGGAACTTCAGACGCGTTTCATCGAGAACGCCGCTCACTGGACCGCCGGACAGACAGATAACATCTTTTGCGTTATCGACGACCTGTTGATACGAAACGACAAAGTCCTTGCCGCCCGCGCCGTTCATGTAGCCGTCGCTGACCAGCTTGCACAGGTTGAGATAGCCGTCATGGCTTTGCGCCAGCAGAACGATTTTCGCGCCGTCTTCCATGCTGATTTGGGCGCCGATAATCGGCTGCACGCCCGCATCCGCCGCCGCCATCGCGAATTCGAGCGCACCGAACAAATTGTTCGTGTCGGTGACCGCCACAGCCGGCATATGGTTGAGCTTGCAACGCTTCACCAGATCCTTGATCTGGATCGCTCCTTCGGCCAACGAATAGGCCGAGTGCACGCGCAAATGAATGAAGGGTTCCATAGATGCAGTATGGACGCTCAAAGCCTCGGATTTCAAGGCTTAATAGCTAATTATCCGCCCTGCTTTTAGCTCGAGGATGCGGTCCATCCGCTCGGCAAGATCCATATTGTGGGTGGCGATCATCGCTCCGATGCCCGAACTGCGCACCAAATCCGTTAACATTTCGAACACGCCGTTCGATGTTTCGGGATCGAGGTTCCCAGTCGGCTCATCTGCCAGAAGCAATTTACAATTGTTTGCAAGCGCGCGGGCGATGGCCACACGTTGCTGCTCTCCGCCCGAAAGCCTTGCCGGACGGTGCGTCAGGCGGTGATCAAGCCTCAGGCGCGTCAGCAATTCCACGCCTCGCTCTTCGGCATCCTTCTTGTTCACGCCGGAAATCATTTGCGGAATGACCACATTTTCGAGTGCGGTGAATTCGGGAAGCAGGTAATGGAACTGATACACAAAGCCCAGATATTTGCGGCGAAGCGCGGTGCGGTGCTCGTCATCGCCGCTGGCCTTGGCTTCCTGTCCGGCGATAAAGACCTTGCCCGATGTGGGCTTATCAAGAAGCCCCGTCATCTGAAGCAGAGTAGATTTGCCCGAACCCGAAGGCCCGACAAGCGCGACGATCTCGCCTGCTTTGATCTCGATATTCACATCATGAAGGATGGTGAGCGCTTCACCGCCTTGCTGGTAAACGCGCTTCAGATCCTGAGTTTTAAGGAGAATGTCACTCATAGCGCAACGCCTCCACAGGGTCGAGGCGAGAGGCGCGCCATGCAGGATAGATCGTCGCGGCAATGGAAATTACAAGCGCCATGCCGATAACGGTGACAACCTCTTCCCATTCGATTTTGGCGGGCAACTGCGAGAGGAAATATATCTCCGCCGAGAACAATTCCGTGTTCGTCAAATTTTGCAAAAACTGGCGGATGCTTTCGATATTCACGGCAAACAGGATGCCAAGGATCGCGCCCACAGCCGTTCCGGCCACGCCGATGCTCGCGCCCGTCAGAATAAAGATGCGGAGCATCATGGCTTGGGATGCGCCCATCGTGCGCATGATGGCAATGTCCTTGCCCTTGTCTTTGACAAGCATGATCATGCTTGAGATGATGTTGAACGCCGCCACAATGATAATCAACGTCAGGATCAAGAACATGACGTTCCGCTCGACATTCAGCGCGTTGATAAAGGACTTGTTGGCATCGCGCCAATCATAGACTTTGGCGTCGTTCTGCACGACAAAGGCGACGTCCTCTTTCACGCGGCTGATGTTCATGGGCGAATCCGCCATGATTTCGAGCGTGTTGACCGCGCCATCCAGTTGAAAGAACGTTTGAGCGGCGGCGAGCGGCATAAACACAAAGCCGCTGTTGTACTCATACATGCCCACATCGAACACAATGCCGACCGTATAATGTGCCGAACGCGGCACGGTGCCGAACGGCGTGGCCTTGCCCTTGGGCGAAAGAATGGTGATGGGCGAACCGATTTTCAAATTCATCTTTTCGGCCATGTTTTTGCCGACGGCCACGTGCGTGTCGTCGAAATCATCCAGACTGCCCGCAATGATGCCGGTGGACAGGATCGGCTTGGTGGCGAAATCCTCGCGGGAAATGCCGCGCACCATCGCGCCGCTCGCCGCGCCGTTGGCGGAGACAAGAACCTGCCCTTCCACCATCGGACGAACGCTGGTCACGCCGGCGGTGTTTTCGATTTTGTTGACGATCCCCTGATAATCATAAAGCGGCCCGTTGACCGAATAGACGTTCAAATGCCCATTGAGGCCGAGAATGCGCCCAACGAGTTCCTCGCGGAATCCGTTCATGACCGACATAACGATGATCAGCGTCGCGACGCC
>QFQB01000177.1 GCA_003241475.1 Micavibrio aeruginosavorus | reverse complement strand
CGGGAATATGGCCACTTCTTTTTCCGGCCCAAGGCTCGGGCGAGCGTCCTTCAAAACGCGCAGGCGCGCGGGCGTCGAGGACCTGCATGCCGCCGTTGTCGATGTTGATAAGAAGATCGTTTTTGCTGACGATCAAATCGGAACGCAAGGCTGCTTTAAAATTCCCGAGTGCCGGCGCATCGGCGGGTCCGCTCTGCGTTTTGAATCCGCCGGAAGTCCACGCATGCATGCCCCCTTCAAGAACATAGACATTTTCATGTCCGAACACGCGGAACATCCACCATGCACGCGACGACGCCATATAAGCGCCGCTCTGGTCATAGACGACAACATGATCGTCGCTGGAAATGCCCAATGATTCAACGCAAGATTCAAAATATTCGGCGCTCGGCATCGTGTGCGGCAAAGGCGCATCCTGATCCGCCACCGCATCGATATCGAAAAACTGCGCGTTGGCGATGTGGCGCGTCAAAAACGCATCTAAGGGTGATACGCCCGCCGTCGGAAGCGAGTAGGTTGCATCGAGAATCTTGATCTTTTCCTTGCCGCCCAGCATGTAATACAGATCCTGTGCGGAAATCATGCCGTTGTCGCTTAAGCGTTTGTTCATTGTATTCCCTCCAGCATCAGATCGACCGCCTTGTCCCAATCAAGAACGCTGCTACGGTCGATTGTATCGCGCGGATAGATTATCGCGCGCGACATTGCCGATACGATGCTGTCCTTGTTGAGTGGATCATACGCCACAACATGATCGCGGCCCGTTGCGGCGAATTCCGGCGCAAGGATCGGCAGGCGGCAGTATGTATATTGAATCATCTTCATGCTGGACTGGCTTAAGTAATCCGCATCGGGCGCGGGCCTGTAGGGCGCAAGCCCGATGTCCGCGTGTTTGATATAAGGCACCAGCGCGTCGAATGGACGCTCGCCATAGGCGATGACATTCGGCATGTCTGGCTCCAGTTTTGCGTTCTTGCCGAACAAATGGAACGTCCAATCGGGATAGGCATTTGCCATCGTACGGATAGCCTCGGCATCGAACAGCATGTCGCCGATGCTGATAACATTCTTGCCCGAAGAGTAGGGATTCGGCATATCGGCATCGAACTGCGCCTTGACCAATCCATGGGCGATGAAACGAACGTTGGGATGGAATTTCGCGGGCTTTTTAAAGTCGTCAACCATAACGGCCGACGGCACGCGCACCAGATCGATAAAAGGTAAGGCTTTCTTTTCCGCCTCAATGATCACCGGATGATAATCCAGCGTCTCAATGCGGTCGCACACGGTGTAGATGATCTTGGCGGACGGGAAGAGCTTTTTCAGGCGCGGAATAAGAACCAGGCCCGCGCCGTTTTCGATGATGAACAAATCGACTTTGCCCAAAGCCTTTATAAGAGATCGGGGGAGCAATCTGTCATAGGCGCGGAACAATCCCATCGTGAGTTTGTTCAGGATCGGCTTTTTCAAATTGAATGGATGGTAAATAGGAAACCATACATATTTGCGCATGTGCTCGTTGACGCGCACCCATTTGTTGTAGGGACGCGGGAAAGTTCGGCGGTGCGAACGAAGCAATGTCGCCGGGCTGAAGCCGACAGTCAGGAAATCCATCTCTTCTTTGCGTTTAAAAAAAACATC
>QFQB01000069.1 GCA_003241475.1 Micavibrio aeruginosavorus | reverse complement strand
ATGAGCAGAGAAACAGCGAGAGCAAAAATTTTTGCCGCCGAAGCTTTTTTGGAAAAACACAAAGGCGTTAAAGCAGGCTTTACCGTTGTTGCAGGAATTGCATCGATAGGCGTTATGGGAGCATCGCTCGCAAACGGCTTCAATAGCATTAAAGAATCTTATCGTGAGGGCATAGCAAACGAGCAAAAAAGAAAAGACTATATGGCCAGCCTGCCGAAAATTTCCGCAGATACGCCTGTCGTCATTGTCAGAAAATCAACATTGGGTCAGGAAAATTGCCGTTTGGGTGAGACTGGAGACATTCCTGTTGAACACAAGGGCAATACATATTCTATGACCTGCGGTCTGTAATATTCGATATATCATCAAATCAAAGCCGCTTATCAGCGGCTTTTTTTACGTCTGAATTTTTCCATCCACAATGTGGAAGCGCCTGTCAGCCACTGATGCAAAGGCTTCATCGTGTGTGACGGCAACGACAGCGCGGCCCGATGAGTGGGCAATATCACGCAACATTTGCTGCACGATGTCCGCCGATTTCGTATCGAGGTTTCCGGTCGGCTCGTCGGCCATAATCAGCGTCGGATCGTTCGCCATGGAGCGGGCGATGGCAACGCGCTGGCATTGGCCGCCGGACATTTGCTTGGGCAATTTATGAACTTGGTCCTTCAGACCGACGCTTTCGAGCAGATGCGCGGCTTTCTCATTCGCTTCTTTCATCGGGATTTTGCCGAGCCGCTCCATCGGGAGGCGTACATTTTCGAGTGCCGTAAATTCGGGCAGCAAAAAGTGGAACTGGAAGATAAAGCCGAGCTTTTCAAGGCGGAATTGCGCGAGCTTGTCCTCGTTGAGTTTCGTCGTTTCGTGCCCAGTGACATGAATACTTCCGCTGGTCGGCTGGTCGAGCAATCCAAGCAAGTATAAAAGCGATGATTTTCCCGACCCTGACGGTCCCGTAATGGCTGTGAAATGTCCGGCTTCGATGTCGAGGCTGACATCTTTCACCAGCGTGACCTTGATCTCCCCGCCTTGAAGCGTTCTCACGAGATTGCGAGCGGATAGCAGGATTTCTCCCATCACTGGCCTCCCCGCAATATATCGACGGGCAGAACGTTCGCGCCTTTTTTTGCGGGAAGGTAGGAGGCCACAACGCTGGATGTGAACGCGAACAGGGCCGCGATGATGAATTGCGGCGCGGACCAGTCGATGGGCATCTGGATAGGGTCTGATACGCCTGGTGGCGAGAAAGTGATTTGTTGCAAGGCCAGCATCAGCAGGCATCCAAGCGGCAGTCCGAAAGCGCAACCCGCAAGTCCTAGAATACAACCTTGAATGACGAAGATTTTTTTGATGTCGCCAGCGCGGAATCCCATGGATTTTAGGATGGCGATATCCTTTTGCTTTTCCATGATGATGGTGAAAATGATGTTGTAAATGCCGAACGCGGCCACCAGCAAAACCGCGCCGACCACCGTGTACATGATGATATTGCGGATGGCGAGCGTGCTCATGATATCCTCGCTCGCTTCCTGCCATGATACGGATTTATATCCTGTGCGGGCCTCTATTTCCGCGGCCAGTTCGCGGGCCTTGCCGGAATCATCCATCTTGATGATGATCGTGTTGGCGCGGTTGGATTTGTTCATCATTGCCTGCACGCGCTTGATGTCGGTGAAAGCCTGCTGGTCGTCGTAATTGAGCGATCCTGTCTGGAAAATGCCGACGATTTTGAACGTGCGCACCTGTCCGGTTGAGGCAGTCAGCGTAATATTGTCGCCTTTTTCCAGCATCAAACGGCGGCACAACTCCGCGCCGACGATAATGCCGTTGCGGTTGGAAATCAGATCGTCGATTGACCCCACTTTCATGTTTTCCTCGATGGTGGTCAGGTCTTTCATGTCGGCGGGGATC
This sequence comes from Micavibrio aeruginosavorus, assembly GCA_003241475.1. Lineage (GTDB taxonomy): Bacteria > Pseudomonadota > Alphaproteobacteria > Micavibrionales > Micavibrionaceae > Micavibrio_A > Micavibrio_A aeruginosavorus_A. Next base: position 9,043 of record QFQB01000069.1, on the reverse strand, counting down.
ATGCCGTTCAGAACAATCGCGTTGTCTTTGCCCGCGTAATTGAGGATAGACTGGCCGGTCAGGGTTGCCGAGGCGCGCACGCCGGGGCGCTCTTTAAGGTCTGCCACCACCTGTTTGTAGCCGCGGATGCCGCGCGTTTCGGGAAGCGGCTGGAGCGAGCGCAATTCCACGATCCGGTCTTTATAGAGTTTTTGGACAGGTTGCTCTTTGGCATTCCTGTATTCGTCGTGCACGGTGATGTGCGGCGAATTGTCGATCAGGCGCTTGATGAAATCATTCTGCGATCCCTGCATGAGCGAGGCGATGGCAAGGAAGAACGCGACGCCGATGATGATGCCGAGCAGCGAGACAAAACTCTGCCGCTTGCGGGCCAGAATATGTTTGAGCGCGATGGTAAAATACAGACTCATTTTACTTTGTTCGCATCAGGATTCCACTCGATGCCCTTGGGATGTAGATTGCCTTTGTTCAGCAACGTGGCATCGTAATTTTGTGCAATGGCATCGCTTTCGGTTGCCCCTTCGAGAATTTCAATGGTGTCCGGTGTTTTGATGCCTGTTTTGACCGCAGCATTTTCGGCCTTGCCCGAAGATATTTTCAAAACATGGCCTTCCTTGACGGCTGTGGCAGGCACCATCAATGCCTTGTCTTTTTCCTGCGTAATGATATTCGTCTCAGCCGTCATGCCGACCAGAAGCGGAGAGTCTTCGCTCACGCTCACGCGCACGCGGTAGCTACGCGCGACGGGATCGCCTTTGGGCGTGATGGACTGCACCGCGCCGTGGAAGACCTGCCCTGGATAGGCATCTGCGGCTATGACAACAACCTGCCCCGTTTTCACAAGGCTGATGTCTTCCTCATCCACTTCGGTTTCGATTCTGATCTGGTCGCCGCCGTTGATCCAGAAAACGGGCGTGCCCGCATTGGCCGTTGTGATGGGGGAGGCCAGTTCGCCGATTTCGCCGTCGCGGCGGATCACGGTGCCGTCTTCGGGGGCGTACAGTTGCAGGTAGCTCAGTTCTGCTTTGCTGCGCTCAAGCGCGGCTTCGGCTGTTTTGTAAGACGCTTGGGATTGGTCGAACGCTTCTTTGGAGATGGCGCCGGAACGGCTGAGTTTTTGCGCGCGCTCAAGCGCTTTTTGCGCAAGATCGAGTTGCGCTTGTGCCTCGGTAACGTTTTGCTGCAGGTCGGCGTCTTCCAGTTTCGCCATCAACTGGCCCTTGATGACGTGATCGCCTTCATCGACTTCGAGGCTCATAAGACGGGCGGCGACTTTGGGGGAAATCGGCACCATGCGCACCGCCTCAACCGTTCCGGTTGCATATACCGCTTGTACTGCGGGCGCATAGACGGGTTTTATAACGGCAACATCGGTGCTTCGCGCTGGATTGAAAATCCAGAAACATAGTGCCGCTAGGACGAATATAACCAAAAACAATACAGCTTTACGCTTCATAACGATCTTTCTTAATATTTGGGCGCGAGGCCAAAAAACAACGCCGCATCGCGGCCAAAGGTTCGCCCGTCGCGTTTTTCGATGGCGATTGCTATCGATTGTAGCGAATGATCGATGCCGGGCAGAATGTCTTCTTTGTATTCAACGGTTACAGCGTGGAAAACCGTCTGTGTATAATCTTGTGATTTATAATTAATATTGGTTACGCCTTTGGTGCCAAATCCGCCTTTGACCGGCACGTTTTCATCTGCCGCGCCATGGATCGCCCAGATTTTTTTGCCCTGCCCTGACAGGCATTTGGGATTGTCGATGTTCAAAGGGCCGGAAATCGGGATCGCCGCCTGATACAAATCAGTTTCGCACATCAAACGCTGCGTCATCATAGCGCCGTTGGAATGGCCGATGCCATAGACCTTCTTTGGGTCAACATTGTATTTCGCTGTAAGATATTTCACAGCCGCCTTAATGTATGCAACGTCATCGACATTTTTTGCGAACGGCTGGCCGCAGCATCCGCCGCCCGCGTTCCAGGCATGGGAACTGCCGCCCAGACGTGACGCCGCCGATCCGTTCAGATATGCCACGACAAAACCGCCTTCGTCCGCGGCATCGTTGAGGTCTTGCCCAAGGATGGAGAAGATGTGATTGGCATTGCCCATGCCGCCGTGCAGGACCACCACCATCTCGCGGTTTGCAGGCCGCGCATTTGCGGCCACATGGACCAGAATTTCGCGCCCCTCGAAACTGTCGGTCGCGACATCCTGCGGGACTTGGTCCAGACGTTTTTTTGCATCCTGCCGATGTTCGCGCATCTCGCGCCATTGCTTCAGGCGCTCGCCCATTTCCGCATGGGCGCTTAGCGGGATCAGACACAGGGCAAGGGCGAGAAGGGCTTTTATTTTCATGGCGTCATTGTACCGCCCATGTACGGCAAAGTCATGGAGAGCTTTGCGTACAATTTACGAAATTTCGGGCACGAGGCCCTTTACCTGTACAAGGTTAGGCTTGAAATTACCCCATCTGCCTTTTCCGCTAAAGCGATCACTGGCAATCATGTAAGAATCTTGCGCCATAAATTGGCGCAGATTGTTGAATGCGCGGCGGTATGTGTTGGTGTTGGCGGGGAGGCCGGTGTAATCACTTGATTTGCGATCTTTTTCGATATTCTTATCGAGTTCCGCACGCGTCCATTTCATGTAATGGCAAACATTGCTACGGTATAGAAAGCTGACGGATGTGCCTATTTCTGGGGAATTTTCAAATTCTACGGGGTTGCTCTCTCGGTATTGTCCTACCGTATAGGGTATCGTGCGCAAGGTTTGCGTCAGTCGCTTGCACGCAAGATCATCGCGGATATCAAGCGTCAACGAGGCAATTGCACCATGTTTGGCCATCAAATGGATATGGCGGTAATTGCTGTCTGTTCCTAGCCATTCGTGGTCAGTGTTTAGGCCTTGTTCCTCGGATATTCTTACAAGACGTGACAGATTGTAATAGCGTTCTCCACGGATAGGAGAAGAGGCATCGTGATTGTCTTGCGGTGCTTTCATATGGCCTTTGAGGGCCATGTCTCCGAACATCAGCTCGATTTTGTAGTAAAAACTTTTTACGATATCGGTAAAGGAGGCGACGAAATCATGTCGGTCCGGATAGGCGGCGATCTGGTCAAAAATTGTGTCCCAGAACAATGTTTGCAGTGGGTTGATATCGAACAGGATGGCGGCAGGTGATTTCATTGCCGCGATATAGTCGAGGTTTACATGTCCTGCGCATCCAGCGTAAACGCGGCCATGAAATTTAGAGTCGGCGGCAATTTCCTTCTGTAAGTCTTCTTGCACGTACCAGGATTCATCGTGGATACGCCAGTGGACATTATCGAGATAAAGTTCATCGCGGCTAAAATGTGTGCGCATATATCCGCGTCCGCCGGGGATGGGCACGCAAGTTTTTCCGCCTGTTTCAAAATTGAGCGGTGCAATGCCTTTGGCAAAATCGCGATATATAAAACTCATCATATTTATGTAAAAAATTTAGAGAATTGGTGCAAGCGAAGATTCGTTCTTTCTTCGTTCCCTTTTTGGGCGTATAAAGGGGTATGGATTTGCACTCAAAACCTCAAATACGTCGTTGTCTTGAATTATCTTTTAAAATCAGATTGTTATCACGTGTGAAAAAAATTGTACGAAACGAACTATTGGGGGCAGTCAACGCCTTGAAAAGACAGGATTTTTAGATGGCTAAAATTCAAAAGAGCTTTGTCTGCCAATCCTGCGGCGCCGTTACCTCCAAATGGGGGGGCAAGTGCGAATCCTGCAACGAATGGAACACGATTGTCGAAGAAGCGCCGGTAGCCTCCGCGCCCAAAGGGCTGGGCGCAACCAAAGGCCGCTCGCTTGAGTTGGTGAGCCTGAAGGGCGAGAGCAACCAGAATGTTCCGCGTCATGTTTCCGGCGTGGCGGAATTCGACCGTGTGACGGGCGGCGGCATGGTGCCGGGTTCCGCCGTGCTGATCGGCGGCGATCCGGGAATCGGCAAATCGACGTTGTTGCTACAGGTTGTGTGCAAGCTCGCCTCGGCTGGTAAAACCTGCCTTTACGTTTCGGGCGAGGAAGCGGTGGATCAGGTCCGCCTGCGCGCCCGCCGTCTGGGATTGAACGAAGCGCCCGTGGCGCTGGCGTCCGCAACATCGGTGCGCGATATCGCGGCATCCATGGAAACCAATCCGATGGATTTGATCGTGATCGATTCCATCCAGACCATGTATATCGATTCCATCGATTCTGCGCCGGGCACGGTCACGCAGGTGCGGACCTGCACGCAAGAACTCATTCGGGTCGCTAAAAAACGCAACATCGCCATTCTCTTTGTCGGTCATGTGACGAAGGAAGGACAGATTGCCGGCCCGCGCGTGCTCGAACATATGGTCGATGCGGTCCTGTATTTCGAAGGGGATCGCGGCCATCAATTCCGCATTCTTCGCACCGTGAAAAACCGTTTCGGGCCGACAGACGAAATCGGCGTGTTCGAGATGGCGAATGAAGGTCTGGTCGAAGTGCCGAACCCGTCCGCGCTGTTTCTCGCGCAGCGTCAGGACAATGTAGCGGGGAGCGCTGTTCTGGCAGGCCTCGAAGGCACGCGTCCCGTGTTGGTTGAGGTGCAGGCGCTGGTCGCGCCATCGTCTTTGGGCACGCCGCGCCGCGCGGTGATCGGGTGGGATTCCAACCGTTTGGCCATGGTGCTTGCCGTGCTTGAAACGCGCTGCGGGGTGACGCTGTCCGGTTCCGATATTTTCTTGAACATCGCGGGCGGCATCCGCATTTCCGAACCTGCCGCCGATCTGGCCGTGGCGGCAGCGCTTTTAAGCTCGCAGTCCAATATTCCGGTGCCGGGCAATACCGTGTTTTTCGGAGAGGTCGGTCTGGCGGGGGAGATCCGTTCCGTCTCGCAACCCGATGTGCGTCTGAAAGAGGCGGGCAAGCTCGGCTTTGATCGCGCCGTCATCCCGCAGCGTCCGGCCAAGAAAGGCGCTGCTCCCGCAAAGATCGACGGTTTGAAGATTGAAGAGATTACCCATCTGGAGGATCTGGCCCGCCAGTTTGCCGGAAAACAACCCTACAAGACCTATGGCTAGGCTGGTGTGTAAACGGCTCCAAACCGCAGAAGATTGCTTGCTTTTTCAGGGGCTTTTCCCTATCTATCAGGGATGATTATAGACATCGTCGTTGGCCTAGTGGTTCTTGCTTCCGCGCTTATTTCCTTCATGCGCGGGCTGATCCGCGAAGTCCTCACCATTGCGGGCGTTTTGGGCGGCGGCATGGCCGCCGTTTTCTTCGGTCCATCCCTCGTTCCCACCGTGCGCACATGGTTCGGCGTTACGGATGGAGAGGACAGCAAAAAACTGTTCGATATGATCCCGATGGAAATCGTCGCCGACATTACTACCTATGGCGTTATTTTCATCCTTGTGGTCATCATTCTTTCGGTCATCAGCCATTTTGTTTCCGGCGCGGCCAAAGCGGTTGGTCTGGGACCCGTGGACCGCACGCTCGGCGTTTTCTTCGGCGTTGCGCGCGCTTTGATTATTCTGGGTCTTTTGTACCTGCCGTTTCATTTGAACATGAAGCAGGAAGCCAAGGACGAATACCTTAAAGACAGCCAAACGCTCTACATCATCGAAAAAGTCTCTGCCGCCATGGCTGATTATCTGCCCGATTCCGACAAGGTTGAAAAAGGCGCGAAAGACACGGCTAACGATCTGATCAAGAAAAAATTGGAAGAGCAAGACTTGCTCGGCGGCGGCAAAAAAGAAAGCGCCAAGGAGCCGGAAGCGAAACTGACGATCGTTCCGCTGTCCGACGACAAAAAAGAGACGGAAAAGAAAAGCGGCGAGGGCTATGACGACAAGCAGCGCCAAAAGCTGGATCAATTGTTCACGGAACCCGCGACCAATGAATAGAGAAGAGGTAGCGATGCTGACCACAAACCCGTTCAACGATGACAAGCTGCACGAAGAGTGCGGCGTGTTCGGCATTTTCGGACATCCTGAATCTGCGGCCATGACGGCGCTCGGACTTCACGCTCTCCAGCACCGCGGGCAGGAAGCGGCGGGGATTGTCTCGTTCGACGGCAATGATTTCTACGTGCACAAAGCGATGGGTCTTGTCGATGCGACATTCTCCAAGGCAAAGGTGATCGATAAGCTCAAAGGCTATGCGGCCATCGGCCACAACCGCTATTCCACGACGGGCGAGGCAAGCCTTCGCAACGTCCAGCCGATTTATGCTGATCTTGCGCTGGGCGGTTTTGCGGTGGCCCACAACGGCAACCTGACGAACGCCGCCGCTATCCGCGAAGAACTGGTGCACAAAGGCTCGCTCTTTCAATCCACGTCGGATACCGAAGTGATCGTCCATCTGATGGCGGTTTCGCCAAAGCAGGATGCTGTTGCCAAATTGATCGAAGCGGTCAATGAAATCAAAGGCGCCTATTCGCTGGTTGCCGTGACCGAAGACATGCTGATCGGCGTGCGCGATCCGTTCGGCATTCGTCCGCTGGTGCTGGGCAAACTGGGCGGCTCCTACATCATGACGTCCGAGACCTGCGCCCTTGATATCATCGGCGCGGAATTTGTGCGCGATATCAAGCCGGGCGAAATGGTTGTGGTCGATAAAAAGGGCCTGCGCTCGCAGTTCCCGTTCAAGAACACGCAATCGCGTTTTTGTATTTTCGAATATGTTTACTTCGCGCGTCCGGATTCCATGCTTGAGGGCAATTCCGTTTACGAGATGCGCAAGAATATCGGCGCGGTTCTGGCCAAGGAATCTCCGGTCAAGGATGCGGATGTTGTGGTGCCGGTGCCGGATTCCGGCGTTCCATCGGCCATTGGCTACTCTCAAGCATCCGGCGTGCCGTTCGAGCTTGGCATCATCCGCAATCATTATGTGGGACGTACCTTTATCGAGCCGACGGCGCAAATCCGCAATCTGGGCGTAAAGCTCAAGCACAACGCCAATGCGAAATATCTGAAAGACAAGATCGTCGTTCTGGTGGATGATTCCATCGTGCGCGGCACGACCTCGCGCAAAATCGTAGAAATGGTCCGCGCGGCGGGCGCGAAAGAAGTGCATATGCGCATTTCTTCTCCGCCGACGGCGCACAGCTGTTTTTACGGCATTGATACGCCGAGCACCGAAGAGCTGATGGCGCACACGCACACGCTGGAGCAGATCAAGGATCATATCGGCGTGGACAGCCTCGCCTATATCTCCGTCGATGGGTTGTATCAGGCGGTGGGTGAAACCAAGCGCAACAACGAACAGCCGCAATATTGCGATGCCTGCTTTACGGGCGAGTATCCGGTGGAACTCGTGGACAAGATCGCGGGCTGCACAACGCCCAAAGTCAAAGCCAAGATTGGCGCGAAAATGCTGGTATCGATCGATGACTAAATCTCTGACAGGCAAAACCGCCGTTATTACGGGCGCGTCGCGTGGCATCGGCGCGGCGGTCGCCAAGGAGTTGGCAAAACAGGGCGCGCATGTCGTTCTGATCGCGCGGACCATCGGCGGCCTTGAAGCTGTCGATGACGAGATCAGGAAATTCGGCGGCAAGGCAACGCTCATGCCGCTCGATCTGTTCAAGCTGAACGATCTTGATGCGCTCGGCCCAACGTTGCATCAGCATTTTTCGAAGATCGATATTTTTATCGGCAATGCCGCGATGCTGGGCACGCTGGCGCCGCTTGGCCATTTGAAACCGGATGAGTTCCAGCGCGTGATGGATTTGAACGTCACGGCGAATTACCGCCTGATCCGTACGCTTGATCCGCTGTTGAAAGCCTCGGATGCCGGGCGTGTTGTGTTCGTCTCAAGCGGTATCACGCAAGATTACAAAGCCTATTGGGGTGAATACGCCGTTAGCAAAGCCGCGCTTGAGGCTCTGGCCAAAACCTATGCCGCCGAATGCGCCAATACGAATGTGAAGGTGAATATTCTTGATCCGGGCCGCGTCAGAACGGCCATGCGCGCGCAGGCCTATCCGGGCGAGGATCCGCAGAGCCGCCCGCATCCGGATGAAATCACGTCCTATTTCTTGAAGCTTGTGGCGAATGATTGCGCGATGAACGGCGAGATTTTGGCCGTGCCGAGCGTGAAATAATCAATCCACGAACGGGTTTTTGGAAGCGCGGACCATCAGGCGCACCGGTACGCCCTTCAAATCGAAATCTGCACGAAGTGCGTTGACCAAGTAACGTTTGTACGTGTCTGGCAATTCGCCGGCACGGCTGACCCAGAGTGCGAAGGTCGGCGGGCGGATATTGATCTGCGTCATGTATTTCAAACGGTTCGAACGGCCCGATACCATGGGCGCGGGGTTCTGGCTTTCGCGGGCGGCGAGCCAGCGGTTCATTTTGGATGTCGAGATGCGCTTGGTCCATGTCTCATAGGTTTCAAACATAGCGTCCATAAGGCTGTGCAGGTTGCGTCCGTTGAGCGCGGAGATCGTGACCACAGGAAGGTCTTTGACCTGCGCAAGACCGGTATCGAGGCTGTATTGCAGTTTTTCCAGCGTCTTTTTCTTGTCGTCCACGATATCCCATTTGTTGACGGCGATGATAAGGGCGCGGCCTTCTTTCAAAACATGGTCGGCGATCTGCTGGTCCTGCTTTTCGAACATGACTTCGGCGTCAACCACCATCACGACGATCTGCGCCAGACGGATGGCGCGCATCGTGTCGTCAACCGAGAGTTTTTCGATCTTGTCTTGTACGCGGGCTTTCTTGCGAAGGCCGGCTGTATCGACCAGCTTGATCTTGCGGCCTTTGTATTCCCAATCGACGGCGATGGCATCGCGCGTGATGCCGGCTTCGGGGCCGACCATGACGCGGTTGTCTTCGAGCAACGCGTTGACCAGCGTCGACTTGCCTGCGTTCGGGCGGCCGACGATGGCGATCTTCAAAGGCTTTTCGTAGATATCCTTGTCGGGCACCAGCGCGGCGAAATCAAAAGTTTCATCGCCTTCGAGATCGTCGATGTTTTCGATGTCGATGTAATCGATATCGTCTTCGATCGGCGCTTCTTCAAGTTT
>QFQB01000176.1 GCA_003241475.1 Micavibrio aeruginosavorus | reverse complement strand
TCGGAGGCCCGTTCGGCGCATGGCGGCGTTATTTCCCCCATGACGCAAACGTGGTTAAATGACTCCCTTTCATCATATGCCATGGTTTCCGGGAAGTGTTTTTTCCATGTATCGACAAGCAACTGGATGGGTTTCCATTCTTGCGCGCGAGCGTTCGGCGATGGATTGCTACTGCTGTTTTTTATCTGCCGTTCAAAAACGTTTGCTAAATTCGTCATTGTACTCTCCTTGGTTTTTAAGCAAAAAAGGCAGACCTTTCAGCCTGCCTTTTTAAAACTTGTTATCCGCGATTAGCGGGAGCCTGTTTTCTTGGCCATCGGGTGTTTTTCTTCCACCGTCTTTTTCAGACCACCGCCAACGATGTGTGTGTAGATCTGCGTCGTGGCGATATCGGCGTGGCCGAGCATTTTTTGGACGCTACGCAGGTCGGCGCCGCGGGACAGAAGATGCGTTGCGAAAGCGTGACGCAAGATGTGTGGCGATACGCGCTCTTCATCAATGTCTGCCGCGCGGGACAGATCTTTCAGAAGCTGGGCAAAACGCTGACGCGTCAGGTGACCGGATTCGGACGTGCGGGATGGGAATACCCATTTTTCCTGCTCGGCGCGGTTTTCGGAACCGATGAACTGCGTGCGAACGGCCATGTAGTCCTTGATCGCTTTTTGCGCAGGATCGGACAGCGGAACCATACGCTCGCGGCCGCCTTTGCCGTCAACCATCAAGAACTGCGTGTCTTCGCCAACGGCGGAGAGTGGCAGGCCAACCAGTTCGGATACGCGAAGGCCGGTTGCATAGAGCATTTCGAGCAAGCAGACGAGACGAACGGAATCCGCTCCGCCTTGACCGGCTGCTGTTTTGATCAGGATCGAAACTTCGGACTCGGACAGAGTCTTCGGCAGCGTGCGGCCTTGTTTCGGGCTTTCGATCGTCGTTGTCGGATCATCTTTGCGGATATTCTCGGACACGAGGTAACGGTAGAACTGACGCAGGGCGGACAGACGGCGTGCAACGGTGCGCACAGCGATCTGGGACGTGTTCTTGCCCTTTACGTGTTTCTTGTTGGCGAGGTGATCCAGATACGCCTTGATGTCGGCGGTTGTGGCTGTGTCCACATCGGATTTACGCTCGGCACGCAGATAAAGAGATACATCTGCAAGGTCACGCCAGTAAGCATGACGCGTGTTCATTGCTGCGCCGCGTTCAGCGGTGAGCATGTCAAGGAACGCATCGATCGACCCGTGAAGGGTAGGTTTTGGTAACTTTGGACGACCTGGACGAGCCATAATTTTTATTCCTTCTAATATTTGTTCAAGATGACAGCCACGGTTTCAGAACCGAGTAATTTGGCATCCTCAATGAGCCCCACGTTTAACATACTAAACAATGCCATCTGGACAGTTCCGGAATACATATTATCCGGAGCGCCAGCAAGGCTGTTCAGTATGGCCAAAACGGTTATCCCTATTTGTTTTTCTTTCAGGGCCGTTTCGAATTGTACTTTAGAACCGACGCTAGGCATTACATAATTGGTACCTAATGTCAAGCCAGAATGTTTTTCATAAGCTGTTAATGGCATATTAAGAATTTCAGACTGTTTGTCAAGAGTTTCAATTATTGCAAGGATTTGGCTGGAGTCCGCGGGTTTTAACGATTTTAGCGCGGATTGCAGGGCTTCCTCGGGGATGTCCAAATCGTTGGTCGGTGTT
>QFQB01000175.1 GCA_003241475.1 Micavibrio aeruginosavorus | reverse complement strand
GGCCGCTGCGCGAAATCGTCTGCGACCGCACGGCCGGCGTCGGTCAGCCCGATCTCGATCTTCCGGCCGGAGAGCGACAGGGTGACGAGGCCTCGTGCCGACAGCAGACTGAGCCACCGCCTGTAGCGCCCGTCCCATGGACCGTAGCGGAAGCGGATCATCCGCGTCTCCACGGTCGTCCGTTCACGCGGCGACAGATGAACCGCGTCGGGCGACTTCCCGCGCGCGACCTACACGGCGCCGGACGGATCGCAAAAAACCGTTACCATCTGGTGCTCCAACGATTATCTGGGCATGGGTCAGAATTCCACCGTTCTGGCCGCCATGCAGGATGCATTGCACAAATACGGCGCAGGCGCAGGCGGCACCCGCAATATTTCAGGCACACAGAAACTTCATGTCGATCTGGAGTCATCCCTGGCCGATTTGCATGGAAAAGAATCCGCACTGGTATTTTCCTCCGGTTACGTTGCCAACGAAGGAACGCTTTCCACCCTTTTGAAACTTCTCGATAATTCGATTGTCTTTTCGGACGAGATGAACCACGCTTCCATGATCCATGGCATCCGCTCGGCGGGGTCGGATAAACGTGTGTTCCGCCATAACGATATTGCGCATCTGGAAGAATTGCTGAAAGCCGAACCACTGGACCGCCCGAAAATCATTGCCTTCGAAAGTGTTTATTCGATGGAAGGCGACATCGCTCCGATCGAAGAAATCTGCGATCTTGCCGACAAATACAACGCCTTCACCTATCTGGATGAAGTGCACGCCGTCGGATTGTACGGCAAGCGCGGTGGCGGCGTGGCCGAGGAACGCGGCCTGATGGATCGCATCGACATGATCGAAGGCACATTCGGCAAAGCCTATGGCCTCATGGGCGGGTTCATCACGGGCAAAGCCGCGACCATCGACGCCGTGCGCTCTTATGCGTCTGGATTCATTTTCACGACATCCCTGCCCCCTGCCGTGCTCGCAGGCGCACTGGCCAGCGTTGAATATCTGAAAACATCCGAGATCGAACGGATGCGTGCGCACCGCAACGCACAAATGCTCAAATCACTGCTGGATAAAAACGGCCTGCCATACATGAAGGGCGAAAGTCATATCGTGCCGCTTCTGATCGGCGATGCAGTTTGTTGTAAGATGGTTACGGATATTTTGTTGAACCAACATGATGTCTATGTGCAGCCGATCAATTATCCCACCGTGCCACGCGGTACGGAACGCATGCGCCTGACCGCCACCGCCGCACACAGCCAAAAAGACATCGAAGACTTCGTGAATGTCTTGCGCGACCTCTACAGCGCGAACCACATTTATAATTTCAAGAGAGCATAATGGAAATTGATACCAACGGAAATTCCAGAGAAAGCATGATCATTGGAGTTGAGCTCAGCCAAGATATCGAAGAAGTCATTCAAAAAAAGTTTAACATTCCGCGTCAAGGCATGGTTTGCGGCGGAAGTTTTGAAGAAAACGCACTTTTATTTTACGCATGCGTTGATACGGCCTATGTGGACAAAATACCAGCCATACGTGAAATATTTAACAGTTTTGGCTTAAAAGAATCGGACTATGCAGTTGATTCAAGTCCTAACATTCACCTGTGTCACGCATTCCAAGAAATATCATTAAACACAAACACAAAGTTACATGCATTCTCAAAAACCCTACCCGAAGAACTTGCACGCTACCAGACAAGCACCTTAACCGTTGACGATAAAGAAAACT
>QFQB01000068.1 GCA_003241475.1 Micavibrio aeruginosavorus | reverse complement strand
ATCCTGTCGCTGAAGCCTGCCCAATTTTTTTTTTTTTTTTTTTATTCGCTGTATCTCTGGCACTGGCCGATCATTGTTTTATATACCTATAAAACCGGACCGGAATTATTAAAGTTCGAAAAATTGTGGGTTTTTATCGCCTGCATTCTCGCAGGCACCGCCGGCTATTGCCTCATCGAAAAGCCCTGCATGAAAAAGAACATCAGCAAACCGTCTTTTGGCGCAATGATGGCCGCCCTTACGATTGCAGGCGTTTTAGCAGGTTCTGCGTTCATCCTGACAAAAGGTTTCGAAACACGTTTCGATCCGGCCGTGCGCAAGGCTGCTTCCTATCTGGACTACAAAAAGAGCAAACCGGAAAACCCGTGCTTTTTGGAAGAAAAAACGAAGATAACGGACAGCGCGATGATGGATTCCTGCGTAAAAATCGATCCGGGAAAAAAGAACATCCTGCTTCTCGGCGACAGCCATGCGGATCATTTATACGGGGCGATGGCCGAAACGCTGAAAAACGCGCAAGTGACGGAACTCGCGTCTTCAGGATGCCGTCCGCTGATCGGCGCGTCCGGCCCGCAGCGCTGCACAGGGCTATTCCAGCGCGTCATGGAAAAATACCTTCCCGAAAACAAATTCGATGTGGTGATCTTGTCTGGCCGTTGGCATGAAGAAGACGCGGCACTGATTGCAAAAACGGTTGCCGAAATTTCCGAACACGCGAAACGCGTCATCGTCTCCGGCCCGATCGTGACTTACACATCCGCCGTTCCCAAGCTGATCGCCTTTTCCATGATAAAGGGCGACGAGGGAAAATCCGTCATCGCCGCACAAAATAAAACCAGCATGGCGATGGATAAAAAATTGCGCGAAGCCGCGGCGCAAACAGGCGCGGAGTATTTTTCAGTGCAAGACGCCCTTTGTTATGACGGCGCCTGCCAATATGAAACACCCGATCATACGCCCATGATTTTCGATACCGGACATCTCACGCATCAAGGCGCCATCATCGTCATGCGCGCGATGGATAAAGAACTAGGGCTTTCCGCACCATAGAACCTGATCGATGTCCGAAGCATTGGTGCAGATCATAACCAAGCGGTCCACGCCGAGCGCTATCCCCCCAGACGGCGGCATGCCGTGCTCCAGCGCCGCCAGAAAATCTTCGTCGAGAGGATAGCTCTCTCCGTAGAGTTTTTGCTTCGCCGCCATCTCTTCGGCAAAGCGTTTTCTTTGCTCGGCGGCATCGGTCAATTCATCGAACGCATTCGCTAATTCCAGTCCGCAGACATACATTTCAAAACGTTTGGCAAAACGCGGATCATCCTCGCAACGCCGCGACAACGCCGCCATGCTCACGGGGTAATCATAGAGAATGCACGGGACACCAAAGCCGAGTTTCGGCTCGATCTTCGCATCCATCACGGCAAAGAAAATCTCTTCCCAGCTATCTTGTTCCCTCACCACCGCACCTGCTTCTTTCGAGGCTTTATAAAAACCTGCACGGTCATTGCTGTCCGCGGCGGCGCGATGTGCTTCCGTCTCGACCATAAAAGATTTCAGATCAATGCCGGCATATTTTTGAAAGGCCTCCGCCACAGAAACAATTTCCCAATCGGCAAAGGGATCACACTCCTGATTGTTGTACCGAAAAGCATAAAGGCCAAGCGCCCGCGCGCAATGGCGTAACAAGCCGATGCAGTCTTCCATGATGTCTTTATAGCCTGCATTTGCACGATACCATTCGATCATGGTGAATTCGGGAGAATGGCGCTTGCTTCCCTCCCCGTTTCGAAAAACATGGCAAAGCTGATAGATATTCGGCAGGCCGGCGACGAGCAGTTTTTTCATCTCGAACTCCGGCGACGTGTGAAGCCACAGATTCCGTTCCGGTTTCAGATCCAATCCTTTGAGCGTGGTCGCAAAGCCGTGGATATGCATGTCGGCGCACGGCATGACTTGCAGGATGGGCGTTTCGACCTCAAGAAAATCGCGGGAATCGAAATATTGCCGGATGGCGGAAATCACCCGCGCCCGCGCCGTCAAATACGGGCGCTTGGCCATGAAGATGTCAGGATTCCACCAATCGCGCATCAGAAAGATTCAAACCACGCTTGTGTTTTGGCCAGAAGATCGTCGCAACTTTTTCCTTCGTAAAAGCAATGCGCCGTTCCGGCAACGATGTCGCGCTTGCTACCGATCCCAAAAGAATCATAGGAGTAAGGTTTTCCGACGTAGTAACCATCGCCGGCGAGAACGACCTGTATACGCGCTTCGAATTCGCGAGAGAGATTTTTACACGCCGCTACGCCCAGACTTCCGGCTTCGTCATACATGGCACGGCCGATCAGATAACTCGTACCCCAGTTGATCTGGTAATAATCGCCCATCTCGATATAGGATTTTTTGAATTCCCGCTGGATACCGCGCAGATCGTAAGACGGATCCCAAAGGCTAACGGCGGCTACTTTTTTCGGATTGGCCACCATCACCGTGGTTCCGCCATAGCTGTGCCCGATCAGAAAAACCTTGTCATAGCTACCGGAGAATTTTTTCAAAACGACATTCAGATCATCCGCATGCGTGCTGATCGTGCAATCGACCAAAGCGCGTCCTCCTTCCCGCCCGTCATAAAGATTGAAGCGATAGACATCATAGTCTTCTTCAAAATGATCGGCGGCGCGCTTGTGCTGATATTCATACATGTGCCCCGTCAGGCCATGAACGATAAAAACAGCGCGCTTTGCAGAGCCGGTTGTGTTTTTGATGCCATAGATTGTATGGCCGTCCGGCGTCTTCAGTATCCAGTTTTCTTCCATGCTTTTCTTTTAGGCAGAAACAAAGCACACCGGAAGAAATTTTCAGCAATCGCTTGCACTTTTCATGTATTCCGTGTTCGATGGTTCCCTCAGCAAAGGAGATGAGTATGCCTGCAGAACCCCGCCCCGAATGGATCAAAGCCGCCCGAAAAGCCGCCGAAAAAGTCGGCGCAGCCATGGAAGCATCGGAAAGCGCCTTGACGCTGAATCTCCCCAAAAACATGCAGGACGAGACCGACCGCGGCTTTATGGACTACCTGAAGGAAGGCAGGCACTTGAACCGCCGGTTTTTGGAAAACGCCCTTTAAGCCTGTTTTTTCTCTTTTTTGCCGAAAAAATGCCCAGAATCTCCTTTTTTATTAGGAGACTGGCATACGACTCATGCAAATTATTCATACAGTTATGAAGTTTTGTTATTTTCATAATTGACATCTTGATATTTATGACTAAGATGCGGTCAGCTTTTGTAACAATGCGTTTAATCGGGTAAAACCTCGTGAGCAAGAACACGCTGATAAAGAAGGTATTTTTTGGAGTCGCGGCGCTCGGCGCTGCGGCGGCCGCACCCGCGCTGGCCGAAGACAACAATTCCGGCAACATGGCCGATCCCGCTCCGGCCGCTCTTTTATCCGATATTTCCTACAATATACCGCCGCCGGTAACTTATACCGTCACGCCCCCGCCGGCATCTTTCACGCCGCCATCCGCCTCAAAGCCTTTGATGGTTCAGCCAATTCCGTCGGCCCCTTCCAATCAAAATGATTGCCCGTCAGCCAGCGATGGCGCGAGCTATGAGCGCATCAGCGGCAAATGCTATTACGTCAGCGCCGCTGTACACGCCGCCTTCGATGCCGCAAAGCTTCCCAAAGAAGCCTTGCTCGCCTCCGCCGCGCATGAAAGTAGCGTCATTCCAACGCGTATCAACCCGACAAGCAAGGCCTGCGGCTTGTTCCAGCTGATGACAGACCGCCGCACGGCAACGCTATATGAAGCCGTCTATAATTTCGGCGAGAAATACGGCTACGAAAAAGAAGCAGCGATGGTTCAGCGCATCAATATGGGCACGTTCAAAGACGGCACAATCAAGTTCGGCTACTACCCGAAAACACCCGCCTTTAAAAAGCATCTCGACACTCTTTGCCTGGATCCTGTCTTCAGCACGAAAATGCACGAAGGCTACACGCTTCCCAAAGTCATCGCTTTCAAAGAGCAATTCGGCCGCGATATGACCTATGGCGATCTCGTCGGCATGAATAATTGGGGCAACAAAGGCTGGAGAATGATCGTTGAACAAGTTCAGGCCGATGAAAAAGCCGGAACAGCCACACCTGCACGAAAATTTTTCGCTGATCGCGCGGGCGCGTTCGGCGGCTCGGTAAAAGGCAACGCCTATGCCATGGGTGGATCCATTCGCGATGCTTACAACAAACTTGTAGCGCGCGGCGGCGAACAAATTATCAAGCTGGCAAGCGAACCGTTAGTCAAACTGCAGGAAATGGTTCCGGCAATCACCATGCCGGACTTTACAATCTCAATCTCAACCGTCATTCCCGCTTTGCCCAAGCTGAAATTCAGGCATTAAAAAAAGCGGCCCAAAGGCCGCTTTTTTATATTTGGTTTGATTAAGCCGCTTTTTGCGCTTTTTTCGTGGCCTCAACCACTTTTTGTGCGGCGTCGGCCAGATTGTCGGCTGCGATAATCGGCAGACCGGAATTGTTCAGAATTTCTTTTCCTTCCTTCACGTTCGTGCCTTCAAGACGAACGACCAGAGGAACCGAAAGCGAGACTTCCTTCGCCGCGGCGATAACGCCGTTCGCGATGATGTCGCACTTCATGATGCCGCCGAAGATGTTCACGAGAACGCCTTTGACGTTTTTATCGGACAGAATGATTTTGAATGCCGCCGTCACGCGCTCGGTCGTCGCGCCGCCGCCCACATCGAGGAAGTTCGCAGGCTCGCCGCCGTACAGCTTGATGATGTCCATCGTCGCCATGGCAAGACCAGCGCCGTTGACCATGCAGCCGATGTTGCCGTCCATGCGGACGTAGGACAATTCCCAGTCCTTGGCGAGTTTTTCGTTCGGGTCTTCTTCGGTTTCATCGCGCATTTCGGCAACCGCTTTTTGGCGGAACAGCGCATTTTCGTCGAAATTCATTTTCGCATCGAGCGCCAAGATTTCGTTCTTGTCCGTCACGATCAAGGGGTTGATTTCAACGATGGAGCAATCCAGTTCGGTGAAAGCCTTGTAAAGCGCGGCAAAGAATTTCTGCGCGGATTTCAGGGCATCGCCTTCGAGGCCAAGACCGAACGCCAGCGTGCGGGCGTGGTGCGCTTGAAAGCCCGCGGCAACATCAATAGAGACGCGCGTGATTTTTTCGGGATGCTTGTGCGCGACTTCCTCGATATCCATACCGCCTTCGGTGGAGGTCATGAACGTGACGCGCGATGTTTTACGGTCCAGAACGACAGAGCAGTAATATTCCTTTTTGATGTCCACACCGTCCGTGACGTAAAGACGCTGAACCACTTTGCCTTCCGGCCCCGTTTGAACCGTGACCAGCGTTTCGTTCAACATCGCTTCGGCAGCGGCTTTGACTTCATCCTTGGTTTTGCAAAGACGGACGCCGCCCTTGCCTTCGGGGTTGTTCTTGAATTTACCGGCGCCGCGGCCGCCTGCATGAATCTGGGCCTTGACCACGTAAAGCGGACCTGGGAGTTCGCCCGCCGCTTTGACCGCATCGGCTACGTTCATAGCCGGAATCCCCTTGGGAACCGCCACGCCGTATTTCGCCAGAAGCTCTTTTGCCTGATATTCATGGATATTCATTTGATCAACCCTTTGATTTCGTTTGAATTATTGGCAGGAAACCTGCAAATCACCCTCATTTTCTACCACTTGCCGTTAAGCAGGGCAAACCCCTATTTCCGAATGCATGTCCGATACCCCGCCCAAATTTGAAATCCTTAACCCTAAAATGGTACTCTTACATTAATTAAGGAATTTAGATGCAACAGCATAACCGCGAAGAATTAAGCAATTCCGCCATCGCTTCCGTTCTGGGAACCGATCAGGTGTCGGCGCGCGCGCGCCTGTTCGCAGACAATAAATCCCAGCTTCTACAAAGCTTATCCGTCGCCGATGAGCAGGAAGCCGCAAGATTGCGCCAGCGCGAAAAAGACAGAGACGGCGTGGACGGCGACACCGATATCGCCATCCTGAAACGCCGTAGCGGTGCCTATCATTCAAGCAGAGGCCGTCAGGATGAAACGCCTGCCGAACAAGAAGCCAGAGAGCAAAAAGAACAAGCCGAGGGCCTTCGCCGCGCCGTTCACATCGCAGACCAGATTAATGAGACGAACAAAAGCTGGCTACAAAGCACGAAAAATTACATCGTAGACACAGCTTCCTACTACGGCAAGAAACTCTCGGATGGCGTGGGTTACGCATACAATGTCGCCGCCGAAAAAGTCGGCTGGGCCAGAGACAAGCTTTATGAAGGCGTTGAATGGGCGAAAGACACCGCTATTTGGGCCAAAGACAAAGTGGTTGAAACCGCACAATGGGCGAAAGACAAAGCTGTCGGCGCGTATAATTACGTGACGACAGGCGTAAGCGACTGGTGGAACGGCAAACCCGAAGCGCAAGCGGAAAAACCATCTGCACCTGCGCAGATTGCAACAGCAAAGGCCGCGCCAGAGCCCAGCACCGTTTCGAATAAAAACGATATCAGCACCGGATGGTCGCTTTCGAGCATTTACCACTCCGTTGTCGGCGACAACCCGACGCCTGCAAAACCCGCTCCGGCCGTTTCCGCGCCTGCGGCAAAAAGCTCTTGGGATTTCAACCCGTTTAACTGACAATTCATCATAAAAAGCCGGTTTTTCTTGAGAATTCGGCTGTTTTCAGCTAGAATGCCCCTATGCCTGTGAAAGATTTGAACGGCCCGAAAACGCCGGAAGAAATTTATGAAGAGTTGCGCCTGAAGGCCGACATGCGGATTCAGAATGAAGACGAGCGCAATGAGCTCTACGAGGAGATCGCCGCAGACAATAAAGGCCATGAGGATGAGCGCGGCGGGAGACGCCGCCGCTACCGCAAGCGCATGCATCATTGCGAAACAGATCATGATAAAAATAAGCTCGCCGATATCTTCGGCGGTTTCGATGGTACGAAATCCCTTTTGACCGGCATTGTCGCGCTCTCGAACTATTTACAAGAAAATACCGAAAAAAATGAGAAAACCAAAGCGTTGGCAGGAACCTTCTCTAAGCGCGCTGACGATAAATCCCTGCCGCGTTGCGAAGATACGCTCTACGTTTATGACTCTATGGATGTCTCGGAGCCTGCCTACAACGCATTGATGCAGGAATCCGAAATCATCACGAAAAAACTGGAGGAATTGGTAGCAACACGAGATCCGGCCCGTTATGCAGTACTTGAAAAAGATCTGCTTAGGCTTGCCGATGAATACGAGATGCGGTTGCACCCACTCACTGGTCTTTACGTACACGACTGGCACCGCGTCGAACGCGAAGAAGCCAAGTACAATCCACACAACCATCTGCAACAACGTCACAACGTTTATATTTACGTCTTGAAAGCGGAATTGAACGATGTGCGGGGCATCAAACGCCACGTCGGCGACCAATTCGATCAAAAGCCCGAAGAAGTCATTGCTTCCGGCCCGTCGGCACATCCAGCTTAAACACTAATAATTAATTGATTTTAAATGATTTTTTATACCCCATGACACCCGGGGCAAATTTGCGTTTTCTTAACCCAATCCGGTACAATTTAGGTATAGGAAAAGATCGGGTTTAGACGTGGCCGCAATTACAGACAACAAACCAAAAACAGATCAGCAAAGAAAGCCCAGCTTTATTGCGCCCGATTCTTCATGGAGCCAGTGGTTCAACGCGTTTCAACAGCAACAGATCGCTCAGTTCACCAGCGCGCAACCTCTTTTACAAGGCGTAACCGGCGAACGGCTGATCAACAGCGACATCGAGACCATCAAAAACACGCAGCAGGAACTTTCCGAAGCCGGATTGTATCCGCCTGAAGGTCATTCCTATTACCGTGACGGCAAAGTCGGCGAAGTCACGCAACATGCGCTGAAGCTGGTCAACGATCCGAATTACGCCGCCGAATACATGAAAACCGCCTTGAAGGACGATGATATGCGTCCGGCGGAAATCATGAAACTGCAGGCGACGCTGAACCGTCTGGGCTATGCCGCCGGCGACGTCGACGGCCGTCTCGATAAAGATTCGCGCGCGGCTTTGCAGGCCTATCTTAAAGACAACCCCAATGTTGAAAAAGGATTAAGCCAAAGCGAGCGCGATATCGCGCAACGTCCGGGCGGACTGGACGGGGTCGTTGATTCCGTCATGAATACGGTTCGCGATGTTGCCCATTCATTCTCCGGCCATACGGTGTCGGGCCATACGGAAATAAACCCCGATCTGGCCGCCAGAATGGCCAAGGACCCGACCGTTCGTCACTATGTCGATCTGACCCGCGAAGCCGCCGCCAGAAACGGTCTGGACGGCAATATGCTGGCCAACCAGTATTGGCAAGAATCCAAATTCGATCCGGGCGCCATTTCGCCCGCAGGCGCGCGCGGAATTGCCCAGTTCATTCCCTCTACAGGCGATGATTACGGGTTGAACAATCGCGGCGATCTTCACAACGCCGAAAAATCCATCGAAGCAGGCGCGCGCCACATGGCGGATTTGTCGCGCAAGCTGGGTAGCCAAGAGCTTGCGCTGGTCGCCTACAACGGCGGAAAAGGCGCGGTCGATTTCGTGCGCGGGAAATTGGGCGGCGGCGAAATTTCGGCCCATAACTGGATGCAGTTCATGAACGAACGCCGCGAAAATTCGCCCTCTTCCAAAGCAGGCGCATGGCAGAACGAAACATACAACTACGTGCGCATTATCACCGGCATGACAGGCCGTGAAACCCAAGTCGCGGAAACGCGCCCGCAAGACAAGCCGACGCAGGTTGCTTCCAACAACGCCCCGAGCTTCCAGCAACCCGCCAAGCAAAACGGCGAAACGATGGATCAGGCCGGACAGCGCCTCGCGCTGAACAACAGCTTCTCGCAACAGGCACAAGGCGGCATTCTCGATACGGCCAAGGATTATATGGCAGGCATTTCCAACACCGTTTCGAACACATGGAAGCATGCGTTCGGCTGAGATTGATTTCACCTAACAAAAAAAGGCCCGCATCTCGCGGGCCTTTTGCTGTTTCGAAGATATGAATTACGCGGCGACTTTTTGCGCGGCGGATACAAGGTCTTTGACCGCGCTCACGGAATTGTCGAACATCTTCTGCTCTTCCGCATTCAGCTTGATCTCGATGATTTTTTCAACGCCGCCCTTGCCGATGATCGTCGGCACGCCGATGTAAAGGCCCTTCACGCCGTATTCGCCGTTCAGCTGCGCCGCGCAAGGCAGAACGCGCTTCTTGTCCTTCAGATAGCTTTCCGCCATCGCAATGGCTGACGAAGCCGGTGCATAGTACGCCGATCCTGTTTTAAGAAGCGCCACGATCTCGGCGCCGCCGTCGCGCGTGCGCTGAACGATCTTGTCCATCTTATCCTGCGTCGTCCAACCCATGGCGACAAGGTCAGGTAGCGGAATGCCGGCAACGGTGGAATAACGGGTCAAAGGCACCATCGTATCGCCGTGACCGCCCAGAACGAATGCCGTGACGTCTTCAACCGACACGTTAAATTCTTCGGCAAGGAAGTAGCGGAAGCGCGCACTGTCGAGAACGCCCGCCATACCGACGACTTTCTTCGGATCAAAACCCGTTACCTGCTGCATGATGCCGACCATAGCATCGAGTGGGTTGGTGATGACGATAACGAACGCATTCGGCGCATATTTCTTGATGCCCTCGCCTGCCGTCTTAATGATGCCGGAGTTGATACCGATCAGATCATCGCGGCTCATGCCCGGCTTACGCGGCACGCCTGCAGTTACAATGATGACGTCGGAATCCTTCAAGGCGGCATAGTCGTTGCTACCGACATAATTACAATCGAACATTTCGACCGGCGAGCTTTCGGCCATGTCGAGCCCTTTGCCTTGCGGAATGCCTTCGGCGATATCGACCAGAACCACATCCCCCAGCTCTTTCAAACCGACGAGATGCGCCAGCGTGCCCCCGATCATCCCTGCCCCAACCAAACCAATTTTCGCGCGTGCCATGTGATATTCCTTTTAAACGGTACGTTAAATTCAACGGAACAGATTCTAGCACCCTTGCGCCACAGCACAATAGTTCCGGCATATTAATTGTCTCTGTATAGCCCCTTTCAATTTGACATATGCCGAAATTGAGCATTAAATACTCTCCATTGCAGGAGTAAAAAGCCCATGACGAAAACTTCGAATTTCACGGCAGGCCAAAAACTGGGTGCCTATTTTTCATTAGCCGTTGCAGGTGTCATTGTGGGAAGTAGCCTCATTTCAGGTCTCGACCAGACGGTAAAAAGCGTTTCCTACATGGCCAACAAAGTGAGTGCGGCTGTACTCCGATAGAACGTCAGCGCTTGATACCGATTATATCAAGTTGCCAGTTCAATTCTTCCTCCGTAAAAGGATACCCCTGTCCGCCGCGCGGGTAGATAATGGCGTTGGGATTGATTGCCCCGAAAGTTTGTTGCAAACGCATAGCAAAACGCATGGAGAATCCTGCTTTCCAGCAAATGGCACAAATAGATTTAGGTGCTTTCACATCGAAAACTTTTTCAATGTCGTCGATAGAGGCCTCGGCCCGTAACGCAAGACCTGCCATAACGAATTTTCTGTCATGCATGGCGATCGCATCTTCCATCACCCGTTCCGACAGATCGCCATTGGCGGCCATTTTCCTGGCCCGCTTGACGGCATCGCTCCCATCGAAATT
Organism: Micavibrio aeruginosavorus; assembly: GCA_003241475.1. Lineage (GTDB taxonomy): Bacteria > Pseudomonadota > Alphaproteobacteria > Micavibrionales > Micavibrionaceae > Micavibrio_A > Micavibrio_A aeruginosavorus_A. Next base: position 470 of record QFQB01000068.1, on the reverse strand, counting down.
GGTTTTGCGTTGTTCTTCATATTCTATCCGGCGCTTTATAATCTCACTGATATCTGCAATGGTTTGCTTATCCAAATCCGAACGTTCGGTCAGAATTTTCCGCACCGTCTTATCGACATAAGCCGCAAGTTTACGCGCCATAAGCGGCGAGAGGGCCTTGTGCACGGCGATCGGCTTGTGCCATTCGGGATATTCATTGGCGCGTTCGATGATTTTTTCCAAAAGATCAGGCGTGATAACCGCACCGACGTTCGAAAGGAGAATACGTCCCGCTACCGCATTCCCCGTATCGATCACGGCTTCGGATACGCGCGCACTGACATTGCTTCGGCTCGCAATGGCTTCCGCCGCCCAGTTGGCGGGATGCGTCGCCAGAATATCGATCAGATCCTTGTCGGACAGCGCCGCGCAAAAACGCAAAATAGGCTCGGAAACTTCACGCTCTAAATCGCGCGCCAGTTGCGCCGCCA
>QFQB01000006.1:29164-70917 GCA_003241475.1 Micavibrio aeruginosavorus | reverse complement strand
TTTAAAGAGCTGAACAAATGGATGGCTTGGGCAAAAGAACTGGGCACGGAAGAAGGCTATGAAATTATAGCCCGCGAAAACCATGCCGAATTCATTTTGCGAAAAGATATCATGATTGTCGGTTTTGAAAAAGCGAGCGGCAAACTTGTTATCGGCACAGGCTTGCACCGTATGGACTGGGAGACAGGCTTTTTCGAGATTGGCTATTGGGTACGCACACCCGATTCCGGCAAAGGCTATGCCAGCGAAAGCACCAACGCCTTGATCCGCTATGCGTTTAATGCGCTAGGCGCAAAGAAAGTCGGTATCTGCCATGTCGATGGCAACGATGCCAGCGCCCGCGTCATCGAAAAGCTGGGCTTTACCAAAACCGGCTATCTGGCTGACGACGGCGTTATGAATGACGGCACACGCGTAGGGCGGCATTGGTATGCCCGATACGACACAAACAACTTACCCGAACTGAAAGCAACATGGTGATTGAGATGAAACAGTTTAAAGACCTTGAAATTCTGACCGACCGTCTCATTATACGCGTGCCTACCTTGGACGACGCCGTGGAAATAAATACAGCGATGAATGGCGTTTGGCACGATCTCCAGCTCTGGATGTCGTGGGCGAGTGATGACCAGAAGACGTTGGAGGCCACGCGTGCCTATCTCACGGATTTCGATCAAAGGGGCTTCCTGCCCCTTGCAGGATTTTGCCGTGACACGGGCCGTTTTATCGTATCGACGGGCATAACCTTTCACAACGATGGCCGCCGCGAGACGGGCTACTGGGTCGCGAAGGATTTTCTCGGCCTTGGCTACGCCACGGAATCGGCAGCAGCAACGATAAAATACGGCTTTAACGAATTAGATTTCGATGAGTTTTTTATCAACCATTACGAAGGCAATGAGAAAAGCCGTAATGTGATCGAAAAACTGGGCTTCGTCAAAACGCGCGTTATCAAAAGCAACCACCCGCGTTGCCTCGACGGTGTTCTGCTGGATGAACACCAATACATCATCACAAAAGAACAATGGAGGGAGCGATGTCGTTAAAACGAAATATAAAGCTGATCAAAGCTCATACGGTTTGCTCAAACATGTTGTTCATGTTGCCCGTCATTGTACCCTATTACAATTCCATAGGGTTAACATTCCGCGACTTTCTCATTGGAGAAGCTGTGTTTTCAGCCTCGGTTCTTTTGTGTGAAGTACCGTCGGGATGGATTTCCGATGTCTGGCGGCGCAAAACGACGCTCATGATCGGAGCACTGCTCTTCGTTGGAGGGTGTTGCGGACTGATGCTGGCCAACGGTTTTTGGGCAGCGACTTTCATGCAAGTCATCTTCGGCGTTTCTATTGCACTAGGTTCGGGAACGAATACGGCCTTACTGTACGATTCCCTTGCCGATGCCGGAAGGGAGGAAGAATACCGCCGCATAGACGGTAACCGCCATGGTGCAGGCATTTACGGAACGGCGGTTGCCTGTATGGCAGGCGCTTTGCTGTTCGCGGTGGACCCCAAACTACCGTTGCTGTTCGACGCGGTTATCATGATCATAGCTATGATTATCGTGGCGTGTATTGACGAACCGCACAGGCACAAGAAAAGCGTTGAAAGACACATGTTTCATGACATGTGGATGACAATGAAATATGCGCTTTCGGGGCATCCTGAAATCACGGGTATTATCATCCTGAGCACGGTGATATTTGCCACGACGAAACTTATGTTATGGGCGCAACAACCCTTTTACATGATGATCGGCGTGCCCGTGGAATGGTTCGGATTTATTCTGACGGCGGCATATATCATTGGTGGTATCGCAGCGCAGTTTGGCCATTGTCTGGAAAAGCGGTTCGGCAACCGCACGGCCTTAGGCTTTACGGCGGGCACTTTGGTTGCATCATGTTTTCTACTCGTGATGCTACCGCCTTTGTGGATCGCTATGCCGTTGTTCTTAACCGGCACGTTGACCTATGCGATCTGTAGCCCCCGCATCAACAACGCGATTAATTCCCGCGTTGGGTCCGAGCGACGGGCAACGGTGCTGTCTACCGCCAACCTGATGGTGCATTTCCTGTTCATTCCGAGCAGTGTTTTGGTGGGATATCTATCAGAACATGGCGGAATCCAGCTCTCGCTGGCTTGGATGGGCGGTCAATTGCTTGTGCTCTCCGCGCTTGGACTATGGCTATGGTCGCGCCAAACGATCAGGTCGCGAGTTCCAGCATGACCGGAACATGATCGGACGGCTTATCAAAATCGCGCGCCGCGGCAAAGATTTCGTGGCGCGCGAGCGCATTGACCAAAGGCTGGGTCACCCAGATATGATCGAGGCGGCGGCCACGGTTGGAAACCTTCCAGTCATGGTTGCGGTAGCTCCACCACGTGTAGCACTTTTGGTCTTCGGGCACGAAATGACGGATCGCGTCATGCCAATCCAGCGAGCCGTACATTTTCGTGAGCTTCTCCACCTCGATCGGCGTGTGCGAGACAACCTTTAAAAGAGACTTGTGGGACCAGACATCATTTTCCAGCGGCGCTATATTGAAATCACCCACAGCGATCACCTTCTGGTCTTTTGAATAACGGTCGGCGAACCAGCGGGTCATCTCATCGACAAAATCCAGCTTGTGCGCGAATTTGTCATTCTCGTTCACATCGGGAATATCGCCGCCCGCAGGGATATAGAGATTGTGTAATTCAAAGTCTTTAAATCGTGCGGCGATGTGGCGGCAATCCTCGCGGCCCACACGGTGATGGATGTCCTTTCCTTCAAAAGGAATTTTGGAAAGAATGGCCACACCATTATAGGATTTCATGCCATGGAAATGCTGATGTACATATCCCTCGTCTTCGAAAATTTTCGAAGGAAACAGTTCATCCGGACATTTTGTTTCCTGCAGGCAGACAATATCCGGCTCCATCGAACGCATCACATCGACGACGATGGGCGCGCGAAGGCGAACCGAATTGATATTCCACGTCAGGATTTTCATGATCTTAGAACGGCAATCCGCCCATGCCACCGAGCGCGCCGGCAGGAAGCCCCAGATCGGACATCATCTTTTGCGTCTCGTCCGCCATTTTGGAATCGGCTTTGGCTTTCGCATCGTTGATCGCGGCTTTGAGCAGATCTTCCAGAACTTCCTTGTCGGAGGCGATTACGACGGAATCATCAAGGCTAATCGACTTGCACTGGCCTTTGCAGGATAGGGTCACCTTCACCAGTCCGCCGCCCGAAACGCCTTCGACCAATTCATCGCCCATTTTTTCCTGCATCGCCTGCATCTTTTCCTGCATGGCTTTTGCCTGGCTCATCATCTTCATGATGTTCATCGTAATTATTCCTCTTTTGTATGAATGTCTTTGAGTTCCGCATCGGGGAACATGGCGAACACTTGTTTCACCAGCGGGTGGGCGCGCACCGCATCAAGACGGGCTTGCTCTGCGGCGTGTTTAGCCTGCGCCAGTGTCATCTGGCCCGGCTGCGTGGAAACGCTGACCATCCAGCGTTTGCCTGTTGCCGCTTTCATCGCTTGCGTCAGCTCCTGCGCCAAAGACGGCGAGGCCTCGGGAGACGGGCGGTATTCCAGACGCCCTTCTTCCAGTTTGACCAGATGCACATAGAGATAAACTTGCGATGCCAGCGAAATATGTCCCGATTGCTGCAACACGGCCTGCACATCCGCAAGCGTGGAAATGGATGTAACGGGCGCCGGCGCGCTCGCCGTTTCAACCTTCAAGGCTGTCGCTGCAGAACCGCCGCCGCCCGCTATATTTACGGTCTGATAATTCCCGCCGCCGCCGGATGGACCGGGTGCATGGCCGATAGGCGCACCGCCGGACACGGGCGCGCCATCTTTAAGTTTTTTGATCAAATCCGCAGGGTCGGGAAGATCCGCCGCATAAGCCAGACGGATGATGAGCATCTCCGCTGCCTTTTGCGGCACGGGCGCGTAGTTCACTTCGTTCAGACCTTTGAGCAATATCTGCCACACGCGCCCCAGAGACGGCATGGACAGTTTCGCCGCCAGTGTCGAGGCGCGCAGCATTTCTTCCTTCGCCATCACCTGCAACGTTTCGCCCATGGATGGCACGGCGCGGATTTTCGTGAGAAGATGCGATAAATCGAGCATATCACCGATGATAACGGACGGGTCCGCGCCTTTGCGGTACAGATCATCCATGATGCTGAGCGCGGCTTCGCATTTTCCCGTCACAGCATTTTCGAGCAAGTCCAGTACAAGCCCGCGGTCGGCGAGGCCGAGCATGTCTTTGACCTTTTGCGCGGTAACATCGCCTTGGGACAAAGCAATCGCCTGATCGAGCATGGAAAGACCATCACGCGCGGAGCCATCGGCGGCGCGGGAGATCAGCGAAAGCGCTTCGTCGTCAGCCTTCACGCCTTCTTTTTCCGTGATGGTTTTGTAATAGGCGGCGAGCGTTTCCGCATCAATGCGGCGCAAATCAAAACGCTGACAACGCGACAGCACCGTCACGGGGACTTTGCGGATTTCGGTCGTCGCAAAAATGAATTTCACGTGCGGCGGTGGTTCCTCCAGCGTTTTCAAAAGCGCGTTGAACGCGTTTTTCGAAAGCATGTGCACTTCGTCGATGATGTAGATTTTGTAGCGCGCGGACGTGGGCGCGTATCTTACGCCGTCCAGAATTTCGCGAATGTCGTCAACACCGGTGCGGGACGCCGCGTCCATCTCGAACACATCGGGATGACGGTCTTCGGTGATCGCTTTGCAGATGTCGCAATCGTCCGTGTTGCCTGTGGTCGGGCCGGATTTCCCATCCGGTCCGGTGTAGTTCAGCGCCTTGGCAATGATGCGGGCCGTCGTCGTCTTTCCCACCCCGCGGATGCCCGTGAGCATAAAGGCATGCGCAATCCGCCCGCTCTCGATGGCGTTTTTCAAGGTGCGCACCAGCGCCTCCTGACCGATCAAATCATCGAAATTTTTGGGACGGTATTTGCGCGCGAGAACGCGGTATTCTTTCTGGGCATCGGACATGGTTTATACCTAGAGCGATTCCGGCCATGAGTCCATGCAAGCAGAGGCTTTTATTATGAATAGCGGGGATAATTTGAGGGAAGTGGAAGGCCGGACGCGACCCGAAGCAAATTCGTTGCGGCTGCTGCCTCTCGGCCCTGACCGGATTGGCGAAGCTATCGCCCGCGCCGACCTTCCGAGGGCGTTTTAGAGGATTTTTCCCAGAAGGTCAAAGACTTCACAATTCCCATAATTTAATAAATCGCGTGTTGCAATGTGCCGCGAAAATAGGTAACAACTCAATCCGTGCCGTCGTAGCTCAGTCGGTAGAGCACGTCATTCGTAATGACGGGGTCGGGGGTTCGAATCCCTTCGACGGCACCATTTTCCCCTTATCTATCAAAGCATAAACCCATGATGGCCTATGGTGGACTGTTTCTCGCATCTTTCATCGCCGCAACCATCTTTCCCGCCCAATCCGAAGCGGTCTTAACGGCGCTACTTTTGAACGGCGGATATTCCCCATGGCTACTCGTGGCCGTGGCCAGTGTTGGCAATGTGTGGGGCTCCTGCGTGAACTGGGCCTTGGGGCGCGGCATCGATCATTTTCACGATCGGCCGTGGTTTCCCTTAAAATCGCACATGAGGCAAAAAGCGCAATGCTGGTATCAGCGCTACGGCAAATGGTCGTTGTTACTCAGCTGGGTGCCGTTTATCGGCGATCCGATCACGGTTATGGCAGGTGTGATGAAAGAAAAATGGTGGGTATTCCTGAGCCTCGTCGCACTGGCCAAAACAGGGCGCTATATGGTTTTGGCCGCGATTGTGCTTCAGCTCGTTTAGCGCATCAATAATGCGGCGGTTTATCGCGCAAAGCCTGTTCGGAGACAGACAGCCCTTCCCCTTCATCCGCGCCGGAACCCTGCTCCAGATCCACCAGCTTGCGCTGGGTTTTGTCCAGACGCGCCTTCAGGATGCCGATTTCCTTGCCTTGCAATGCCAGCATATCGCTTAAATCCTGAATCTGCTGTTCCTGATGCGCAAGCATGGTTTCGATTTTGGTCAAACGGTCTTGTTCCATGCCCAACACATACCCTGCCTTTGGACCCAAAACCATAAAATTCCAATTGCCTGTCCGCCCGAAGCCGTTTAAGTCAAAAGGCCATGGCCAGCACAGCGGAAAACAGCGGAAAAACAGCGCAATGGCTGAAGGCCATCGCCAGCCCCGCCGTGCTGTTTTACACGCTGCCATGGCTGATGGTTATCTTGACCGCCGGCACCATCGCACAAAAAGATCTGGGACTGTTCGAAACGCAGGCGCGGTTCTTCTCCTCATGGATTTTATGGCTCGGCCCTGTGCCTCTGCCCGGCATGTATCCGGTTCTGACCGTTATCACCGTCAGTCTGCTGGCCAAATTTCTGCTCTACAGCCCATGGCGGCTTGAGAAGGCCGGAACGATTTTGACGCATCTCGGCGTGCTCGTGCTTTTGATCGGCGGGCTGTTGACCGCGATGACGCAAAAAGAAGGCTTCATCCTTTTGGGCGAAGGCCAACAAGGAAACGCCGTTTCCGATTACCATGACCGCGTGTTCAGCATCGACAAGGACGGCGTTTTGCTGCGTGCTGTTCCTTTTGACGATCTCGCACAATTGAAAGAGATAAAAGACCTTCCTTTTGAATTGCGCATTGAATCCACTTGCCGCAATTGCAAGCCGGAACCGGTTGAGAGCAGCGAAAACCGCCATGGTCTGGCCGAACGGGTCTCCTTGCAAAACGCCCCTGCCGAAAAAGAAGACGAAGCCAATTTATCCGGTGTGAATTTTTCTGTAGCGGGTGTTGATGCGGACCAGAGCGGCCATTATCTCGTGATGGAAGAAATACCGCACACCCCGCAAATCGATGCAGGGGATGCGATCTATTCATTCCATATCGGCCGCGCACAAACCATTTTGCCGTTTACGCTCACGTTGAAAGATTTCAAGCGCAGCATGCATCCAGGGACGGATATGGCCAAAGCCTTTTCGTCTGAGGTTACAATCGAAGACGGCGGCGTGAATTGGGATTACCGCATCGAAATGAATCAGCCTTTGCGCTACAAAGGCTATACATTCTATCAATCGTCCTTTTCCATCCGCCCCGATGGAGAGCATTCCATCCTCAGCGTTGTACGCAACGAGGGCCGCGCCTTTCCGTACATGGCAAGCGCCCTTATCTTCCTTGGGCTTGCCGTGCATTTGATCTTGCATGTCCGTACCAGACAGCGGGAGCATTCATGAGATTTTTTTCCTTAATTCTGCTAATTTTAGCATTTGCCTTTTGCTCGAATGCACAAGCAAAGAGCGCGCTCGATTATGATTATTTTGCACAAATCCCCATACAGCATGAAGGGCGTATAAAACCGCTTGATACATTCGCGCGGCAAACACTCAGGACCATTAGTGGCCACGAGCGACTCGACGGAATGGATGCGTCGAGTTGGCTCGCTGAAACCATTTTTGATCCCGCGCAAGCCTTGCAACGTCCTATCTTCCATACGACGCAAGCCGTTAACTTGAACCTGCCGACACGGGAAAAACCATATTACAGCTACGCCGAAATCGTAGCCATGCTACAAAAACACGGCCAAAGCATTGTACAACTGGCGCAGAGTGACGAGAAAACATGGACGCCCGAACAAGCGGAATTGATGCGTCTGCAAGAAATCAGCATTCTTTACACACAATTGTTGCGCAGTTTTTCCTTTTTGCTACCGCTTAATATAGAATTGCCGGAAAGTTTGGCGCGGGCATGGAAAATATCGCCCGAAAAGACTTTTACCTTGCAGGAATTCCGGCGCTATTCGGCCAAATTAAAAGACAGCATTCAAAAAATTGTCACTCGCAAAGGAGATAATCCTCAGAATTATAGCGAAGAAGAACTCGCCATCGTTCGTTTGTCTTTTGAAATGAATGTGCTGGAAGAAGCCGGAACCAACAATACGCTCTTCCGTATAGCGCCCGGTGCATGGAACGAGGGAAAAGATGAATGGTTCTCGCCATGGATGCTAACCAAGTCTGGGCAAGCCAATGACAAATCCGCACAATATCTCAAACTTTGGCAAAACATGGCCTACGCCTATTTATTGCAAGACCCCGTAGCATGGAACGAAGTTACGGACAAAACGCTGAAAGAAGCATCGAACTACGCCCCATCGACAATAAAACTCGAATTGGAAAAATTTTACAACGAAACAGCACCGCTAACTGTCGCGCTGATCTCCTACCTCTTGAGTTTCCTATGCTTCTTGATGACAAGTATCCATCGGCAAAAACCATGGTACAGCCTCTCCTACGGCCTGCTTTTCCTTGGTGGGATTTTCCATGCTACAACCATCGGCGTACGAATTTTCATTCTGGACCGCCCGCCGGTGGGCACCTTGTACGAATCCATACTCTTCGTCTCCGCCATTTGCGTTCTGGCGTCGCTTTTGATGGAACGCCGCCGTAAGGATATGAATGGATTGATTGTCGGCTGTCTCAGCGGATTGGGGTTGCTGTTTATCGCGCAAAGTTTCGCACAAGACGATACAATGAAAATGCTGGTCGCCGTGCTCAACACAAATTTCTGGCTGGCGACCCATGTGCTTTGCATCACGATGGGATATGCATGGTGCCTGATCGTTTCAATCCTTGCGCACATATGGTTGTTGCGGAGCTGTCTCAACAAGAACGCCTCCATGCTACTGCCCCCTATCAAAGCCCTCACTCTTGTCGCTCTCTTATTCACGGCCGTCGGCACCATCTTGGGTGGAATCTGGGCAGACCAATCGTGGGGCCGGTTTTGGGGATGGGACCCCAAGGAAAACGGGGCGCTCCTGATCGTCCTTTGGATCATCTGGGTTTTGCATGCGCGCTACAGCGGTCACCTGAAACAAATCTCCGGCATGATTGCCCTTGCCGCGCTTTCCATCATTGTCGCGCTGGCATGGTTCGGCGTGAATCTGCTTAACGTGGGTCTGCATTCTTATGGCTTTATCAGCGGCGTAGCCTATTCTCTCCTCTTTTTCTTCCTCGCAGAAACGGCGTTGCTGTGCAGCGCTTTCTGGATATTGAACAAACGGAGGATGGCATGATCCGCAACGCTACCCTGCTTGCTCTCGTCCTCGCCGCCTGTTTTGCCTACGTCGCCGTGGAGAACAAAACTTCCGCACCCATCACACAAAAAACGGTGCAAGGACCCGCGCAACAAAGCCGTCCAGCCCCCGATTTCTCTTTCACTGACTTTAAAGGGAAAAAACAGAGCTTGAGCGATTACATGGGAAAAGCCGTTGTCCTGAATTTCTGGGCCAGTTGGTGCGCGCCATGCGTGATAGAATTTCCGCAAATGCTAGAGCTTGCAAAAGCCACAGAAGGATCTGCTGTGTTCCTTTTTATATCGCTGGACATTTCGCAACGGGATGCAGAAAAGTTCCTGAAAAAATATCAAAAAGACATAGATCGGAAAAGCATCCTGATCGGTCTTGATGAAGACAAACGCATTTCGCAGGAGCTTTATCAAACCTACGCCATACCGGAGACGTATTTAATAGATCGTAGCGGTACTATTACCGAAAAGATCATTGGTGCAGATATCCAATGGAACGGTGAAGAGATGAAAAAGAAAATAATATCGCTTTCACACTAATTTAGCGCGATGCCACAATCTGTTGCATAGAGCCAGGCATTATTTCAACGGAACAACTCTCCCCCGAGCGAACGATTGCCGCGCATATTTTGTAAGACTCCTCAAGATTGTTGATCTTCGGTCTCAAGCGCAGGGTGTACTTCTTGCTCTTCTCCTCAGGAAGGCTTTGCGACGGCGCTTTTACCACATCGGCACCATGCAACAATGCTCCGTGCCATGAGCGAAGTTTGAACCAGACGATCCCCATCATCAGTTGCGACTTATAAGAACCCAGATTTAAAAGGAACGAATCTCCACCTGCTTTTGCTTCATTGCCCGCCAAAATAACCAGCGGAACATCCGGACGGCCTTCTTGCAAATATATATTGTTTGCATAGATTATCGTACCCTCATACCCAATATGGATATGTTGCGGCAAACTACGTGCCATTTTCATACCGTAACCTTCATCATCCACAGCCAGATAATAGTCACCGGGAGGTATCCTATCTAGAAGGTAATATCCGTCTGGTTCACTGAGGGCAGTACGAACTTTTACACCATCTTGACTGTACAGAGTGATCTTAACGTCTCGAATAGGGGAAGACTCACCAGATGCAGGCTTCATATACACAGAACCGTCAATCGAACCAGCTGTGTGAATTGGAAAATTCAGCGCTGTAACATGCCCCTCGCGCGGGATAATCGACACGCCTTCAAAGCCGGACACCCAATACGGGTCCTTCAATGTCTCACTGTTGACATAGACATCGGTTGGCTTCAGCTTTCGCAAGTTGTTGAAGAAGGCATAACCGTCTCCGCCTGTAAATTCACGTCCGCCATTTTGCGGCGCGTAGATTTGGACTTCCGGTAAAGGCTCATCATCGTTATTGAATTCATTATCGCCGTTCTTATCCAAAAAGACGAAGGCGCTAATACCACCGCTGGAAGCTATCGTGCGGTCAAAAGTCTTGATGGAATTGCTTAGAGGATCTTTTGCCAAACCAATGCGTGTGTTCAATGTTGCCGTGAAATCACGATCCGTATTATATGTCACTGCAGGTGATATATCTGCAAAGCCGGCTTTCCAGTTTACCTGGGCTCGCCCTTCCGTCAGGCGCGGATCAAACCTATGCTGCACGCCCAGCTCAAGTTCCATATCTTTACGAATATATCTCTGTCCAGTTGCCAGAATTCTATTTAACTTGCTTTCAGGCTTGATGTCGTATTGAGACAGCAGACGCAATCTATTGCCTGCTACCCTGCCTGTCAGATTTGTCACGGTGTAAAGCTCGTCCTCTGTATCAGAGTCGTTCTGCGTATAATTGAGCTGTTGATTGACGGATAAATTCTTGAACGAGGTTCCAAGACCACCCTGATACTGGGTCACTGCATCTCCATCCGCCTCTTGAGCATAGTCCAGAAGAAGATTATAACGCGGTTTTTTGCCCAAACTTAAATCCAACGGTCCATTAACAGAAAATCTGTTCGAGAAAACTTCATTTGTATTCTCATTAAGACCGCTGAAGGCCGCATCGCTGAATATATTGTACTCCTTGTTATCTTCTTCGTAATCATTAAAGCGGTCTGTTGCTATATTGACCTCATTACGAAGCTGATGCCTACCAAGATCTTTTCGCGCGACAAAACGCGCCGCTGCCTCACCGCTATGTTCTACCGCCGTATCAAGGTTAAATAAGGTTTGCGCGATATCAGTAGAAACGCCCGCATGTCCCGTAATCCTGTCCTCACCGTTTTCCTGCGTGACCTCTAGCCCCGTAGATACGGCGCTACGCTCACCAATAGGTTTCTCGATGATCGCAGAAAGGCTTGGGGCACCAACGTCTTCGTCATCTATTTTTTGTTTACGATAAGTTTGTTTCTGATTGGCGGTCAAAGAAACATCATAGGCCGTTTCATCTTCAGACAATCTCGTAGAATCTACAGGTATATAGACATTCTCTTCACGGATTTCCCCCTGCGGACCGTACATAACGACACGAAAATTATTGTCGGACCGGAAAAGATCGACGTTGTCAAAGATATAAAGGCCGTCATCGCCCACTCTTTGATAAGCAATAAGAGCATCGTTTTTATAGAGTTCGACATCCCAACCCGGCAAAGAATTTCCGGTAATCTGCGTGGTTGGCCGCAAGGTATTGCGCAAAGGATCCGAATTGCTCACGCGAGCCCCTAGTCCCTGAGTCGTATGGGTACGCAAAGGAATGGTTGGATTCACTACGTCGCCGATTTCAAAGCGCCTGGCTTTTAAAGGTCCTAGAAGTTCAGCTTCACGCGATTCCCTTTTATAGGTGACACGGGCGCTACGCAGTTTGTCTTCCAATTCGAATTGCGACAAAGTTGTCAGCGTTCCTTGCATGACATCGCCTGTTGTCCGCACAGACGTATCCGATCTTTTTTGGCCTTTCCCACCATCCCCATCTTTTTCATAGCTCGTTCTGTTGATGACATCGACAAAAGGGTAATCGATATTCCTTGGTTCCTCTGCCATAAGTGGCAATTCCGGTGGCCCGATCTTGCGGTTGCGCATTTTGAATTTTTCTCGCTCCAGCCGGTCCTGAACAGGCAACGGCAAGGGCGAGTGAAGCTGGATGTCCAATCCCGCAACATCGGGCTCCAGATTGAAGCCGAACCATTTCGACAGTTCCGCCGCCGGAACGAAAACATCCTGATCGGCGGCAACAACATTGTCGGACATTTTATAAGTGCCATCGGCCGTAACCACTTCGCGTAGATTGGCATCCAGATCGAAAGTTTTGTTTTCGCGGATATACCAGCCTTGTGCCCTCAAGCCGTCATCCCCTACTTTGATGGGAAAATCCAACGCTGTAATAAAATCGCGAAAGGAAATCACCAGTTCATCATTGTGGACACGTGCAAGCACAGGAGATTCGATCGCCAATTTTTTTGTAAGACGGACACGAAAAAGAAGTTCTTCGCCTTCTTCCATGCCTGATACGTCTGCTTTATTGCCTTCGCTCGCCATCTGACGATCCGCTTTGGCTAGGCCTTTGGAAATTTTCTGCACAAATTCACGCGCCAAGGACAGACGGTCTTGCATCGACAAAGCGGACACGTCCGAAGAAGGATCGCTTGTTACATCCGCAAAAGCGCTATTCCGCGGCATAGGCAGAAGAATGAATACGAGAAGCAGGATGCAACGAAAGCGCATTTACAATTATTCATAAAACTTGATAAACGGTATGGTGCAGTAAACCCGAATCATCCAAAGCAAGACCCATGCCAGACACAGATATCATATGTGCATACAAAAAAATCTTTTTATGAAATTTTTCATAAAATTACAGAAGTGTGATTATTGTGCCATTTGAAGGACTTCTTTGGTTAATTTTAAGAAGTTTTTATACTTTAAGAATGAATTAACGAATAGCGTGTGATAGTACTTTTAAGACCAGATGGAGCATCTGAAGATACGAGCAGCAGAACGCCTCGCTTAGATTTTCCAGAACATTTGGATCGATGTCGTCTATAACCCGGGATTATCCCTTAAGGAGAGAAAATCTATGAGCATTAAGTCATTAAAAACCATGGCTACAGTCGCTGTCGCCGCTTTGAGTATCGCTGGTCTTTCTTCGCAGGCAAACGCGCAAACGGCGCAAACGATCGACGTATCTTTGGCGACCGACTCTGCCATCACCACAGCCAAAACCAGCGATATGGATTTCGGCGAATGGTTTCTGATTGTCCGTAGCTCTGAGACGGTCGTACTCACGCTTGATGAGACCAACGACACCGTAACACCGACCGGAGCGACAAACTCTGACGCTATTGAATTGACGCCCGGCACCGGCCATGGCGGTGTGACGGTTGAAGTTCCAGCCACAACCGTTATGACGATGACCCGCACCGCTTCCAACGACTTCACAGACCCAGGCTTGTCTTTGACGGCTGTTACATATACGACAGCTGGCGAAACAGGCAACATCGATGCCGACAATGATACTGGCCCTGTTACGATTGCAGCAGGATCCACACCTGAGCAGATCGATTTCGGCGGCGAGATCAGCGTAACGATAACACCGGATGACGCCAACAGCCCGCACGCTGCGGACTTCACGGTTGATTTCGCGTACTAAGAAAATACAAAAATATAAAAAGGGCGCCGGTTAAGGCGCCCTTTTTTATTAACCTTCAACGATCTTACTGCCCTATAGGGAAGGACCGCTCGGCAATAATATCCTTTTGATTTTTGCTTTCCGTTTTCATGTAAACGACGTGCAGAGCGCCCCCCGACAACGTTTCAACATTTAAAGGAATCGTCAGCGTACGAGACTTTAATTCGGAAAAAATATTCGCGTTGCTGATCTCTCCTACCAGTTTCTCCTCGCCACTTGCGGGCTTGTGATACAGATACAGATGCCCAACCACTCCATACGCCCCCTCACCACGGGAAAAGGTCACCGTAGCCTCAGGCTTCTTGTTTTTTGGATTGATCTGGAAAGCCGCCTTATCAATCGTCACCACAGAATTGCTTTCACCAACCCTGTAAATAATGGGAATGCTGTAGCCCACTTTCATGCCCACGCCGACAATATTTTTATGTTCGCCTGGCGCGTTTTTCTTGGCTTTCAAAGACGCTAACGGATCGCTCACCATTTTAAAACTCAAATGCGCGCGGTAATCACCTGGTGCAGGCGGCTCTGATTTTAAACGCAACGCAAGGCGTACTTTTTGGCGAACGCCCGGCTCCAGCGTCACCGTGCGCGGCGTGAATACGACATTCTGCGACAAATCGAACGGTGTAAGCGACGCCTCAACGGGTTGATACCCCGTTTCCGTCATTTTAAAAAAGCGCCAGCCGATCTGATAGGTCGTTGCGCTATCGCCGGTATTGATGAGATTCACTTCGGCAAAACGATCCCGCCCCTGAATAAGAACCACATTCGGCGTGATGGTCAGTTCAGCATGCGCCTTTTGCGGCAACAAACCAAACACAAGCAGAAAAAGAGAACACAATAAATACGCGTTTATAAGGGAAGAACGTTGCATGAATTACCTCCGGAAGATGTCTGAAAATGTCACAAAGTTAGAGATGGATTTCAATCAGCAACTGGCCGGTGTGGATACCATCCCCATAATTGTTGCCGTCCCCCGACGTTTGCGCCCGCGCACCCAATGTAACCGTAATTTCCTGATCTACGACTGTCGGGGAATACAGAACCTGAAAATTGTCCATGGTAAAATCTTCCCCCCCCATGCCTTGCAACGGTTCTTGCATGGAAACGGTTACATCATTCACCGTCACCCCGTCAGGCAATTCCGTCATCTGATAAATTCCCTGCTGGGGTTCCTCGATCATGATAAGTTCGGGAGAATTATTATAAGACCCATCTGTTTCAACCGTGATGGAATGAACGGACTGATTGTCTGTTATCACCCATTTTCCAAAATATAGTTTTTGTGTTTCAATGACCCCTGCCTGCGCAGGCAGGGATGATAAAAACGGGAATAGAACAATAGCCAGCACGAATGTTTGCAAGGCCCGCTTATTTCGACATGGAAATGGCATGGAAAAAACCTTAATCGCACGGTCACTGAATCACAAGGTTTAAGTCGATTATCCTAGCGCTAGCATGTTGAATAAATTTGAGGATTCTAATTCAGGGTTGCCATCCGATTCCGTCAAACGTATCCTAGTATTCGGGGCATCTTTCGCTCTTGAGCATATCTAAAAGTAGGAACTTTCCAGAATGTCCAATTCTTGGACAAAACTGCCGTATTTCTGCGGCGGGCGAGCATTTTTAAAAGGGTTTTCACGGGGCAATATCATCTTGCTCTGTGCCTTTTTGCTGTCTGGTTGCGGCGAATCAATGCCACGGGGATATAATGGTTCAGAGTCCTCTGATACACTCAAACCGATCGCGGCGCCGCCTGGCTCGGATCAGTCGCCCCCCCTTCCCGGCACCACAGGCGCCGCCAAAACGCCGGACGGCTTGCCTGCTCTAAACGCCAAAGGCGCCAACACGCATCTTTTCTCGCAAAAGATATCGGATGAAGCCGACAGGCTTGATCGCCTCGAAAACGCGGTGCAAGAGTTGCGCAATGATTTCGATGCCATGGCCCCCGCCATCGTACGCCTCGTTGCCATCGAAGGCGATATTCAAAACCTTATCAAGCAGTTGGAAGTGCTGACCGGCAACCCATCATCCATGCCCTCCGACATCACCCCTATCGATTCCGCCACGCTCGACGAACCGTCGATGCCGTTGCCTGTTCCATCCGCGCCGCCCACTCCGATGGATTCAGAACGTGACGGCGTAGCCCAGCCTGAAATCTCCTCCACACCCGCAATATCAACGCAATCCGCCCCTGCTCAAGAGACGATTGCGCCGATCGGTGCCGTATCTCCTACGACGGCCCCAAAGGCCACCCAGCCAGTGGCCACCACAGGACCGCCGGACGCTACGCAGGCCCCCCTGCCGGCGCCGGCGACTTCTGCTCCTCCCGAAGCCGCGCCGGCAAAACCGGGCGGAGCTGTTGTGAGCGCCATCAGGATTGGCGAGCATCCCGGCAAAATCCGCATTGTGCTCGATCTCAGTAGCAAGACCGACTTCGCCGTCGATCTTGATTCCGCGGAAAAAATACTGGTGGTGGAATTGCCGCATGCAGGCTGGACAGCACCTGCAACAAAAACCTACGGCGCCGATCAAAAACTTTTGTCATCCTACCGTACGGAAGGGCTGGGCGATGACGGCTCTATGCTCATCTTTCAGCTCAAGGCCAACTCTTCCATCACATACAAAGGCGTTATGCAGGACACAGGCGCCGCATCGAGCCGCATTGTCATTGACCTGACGACCCCCTGATACCTCCGCTTTGCGCATGGCGCACTCTTGTTTTTTGCATGCGGCGGCGCATATAGAAATTTGCGGCAAAGCATGTTCGAATCTCTTGCCCTTGCCTGTGTTCAAGCATAGGGTAGGCAAAATTTTTAAATGTACGAACAATACGTTACAAGACACTAGCTGGCGGATACATGACCAACTCCATCAAAACCGAAACACTGAAACTTTTGCCCGCCAAAAGTCCCGCCGTCTTTAAAAATTTTGCCCAAAGTTTTCTGACGAAAATACCTGAACGCGACCTTAAACAAATGGGCGCGCCTGCACTTGCAAAAACTTTGGCGGCACTATGGGATCTTTTTCAAAAACGCAAAAAATCCCGCCCCTCCATTTTGATCCATACGCCTAAAACAGATGCGGCAAACCATACCTGCATCGATATCGTCAGCGAGGACATGGCGTTCCTGATTGATTCCATTGTGGCGGAAATTGTACGTCACGGACAACTGATTCACATGCTGGTTCACCCGACATTAAACGTCAAAACCGACGCGAAGGGCGAAATAAAATCCTTTCATGACGACTACGAAAATGGATTGCAACGCTACTCGCTCTCCCACATAGAGTTGCGCGGCACCATCAGCGGCGCTCAAGCCGAAGAGCTTCTTATGGGCCTGACCAATGTCATCGAGGACGTTCGCAACGCCACCCGCGACTGGCTCCCCATGAAAGACATGCTACGCGAAGCCCAACGGCAACTCAGCAAAGCCCCGGCAAAATTTGACGATTATATGATCGAGGAATATCAGGCGTTCCTCGAATATCTCTATGACAACAATTTCACGTTGCTCGGTTTTCGTGAATATAAATTCAGCGATAAAAAGGGGCAACTCGTCAGCGAAACCGTCAAGAGCAAAAGCCTAGGTTTGCTACGCGACGAGGTCATGCCCGTCTATCTCAATGATGCGCGAAAGTGCCTTTCGGAACCACAGCAAAAACTGCGCCGCGGCCAAGGCCCGCTCACAATTGCAAAAGTTAACCGCCGTTCCACCGTTCACCGCCGCGTGCCGATGGACGCCGTTGCGGTGAAAACATTCGCCAAGGACGGAAGCGTCACGGGCGAAATGTTGTTCGTAGGATTGTTCACGTCCGTCACCTATTCCCGTAGCGTCAGTGACATCCCCTTCCTGCGCGTCAAAATCCAGAATGTCATTAACCGCACGCAATTCATTCCCGGCAGCCACGACCGCCGCGCATTGCGCCATATTTTGGAAAAATATCCGCGCGACGAGGTCTTGCAGATATCCGAGAACCTCCTTTATGAACATGCCACCAGCATCCTGCGCCTGCAGGAACGCCCGCGCATCGCGCTCTATATGCGCTCCGATCCCTTCGGCCGCTACATCTCCGCGCTTGTCTATGTCCCGCGCGAACGCTATGAAACGCGCTTGCGTTTAAAGCTCCAGAATGTTCTCGAAGGCGAACTTGGCGGACAATGCACCAGTTTTCAGGTAACGCAGGATGACTCCCCGCTGGCCCGCGTCATCTATCTGATCGACACGAACCATCTAAAGGAAATGCCCAAATACAATGCCGTAGCCATCGAGGAAAAACTCGAAGAGGCCGGGCAATTATGGGCGGAGCGCTTGCGCAGCGCGCTGGAAAGCGCCAACGAAAGCCAATCGCGCACCGCGCAGATCGTACAAAAATACGGACAGGCCTTTCCGGTAGGCTATGATGAAGAATACGAACCGCGCCAAGCCATACACGATATCCGCAAAATCGACGAAGTTTTGCAAACAAACAACATTGCGTTGGATCTTTACCGCCCGCATGACTGCGACGAAAACCACATCCGTCTGAAAATCTATAACCCTTCAAAGCCCATGACACTTTCGGACGTATTGCCGATGTTAGAGCGCATGGGACTTCGCGTTATCTCCGAACTTCCGTTTGAAGTCGAGCCGCACAATGCCAATAAATCCGTCTGGATTCATGACTTCTTGATGGAAACCAACGGCCACGGCAATGTATCCATTAAGGACATAAAGGCCGTTTTCGAAGAAGCCTTCGACAAAATATGGAACGGCCGGATGGAAAGCGACGGGCTGAACAAGCTCGTTATCGGCGCGAAAATGAACTGGCGCGAAATCACGATTCTGCGCACTTATTTGCGCTATCTGCGTCAGATCGGCCTGCACTACAGCCGCGAATACATTGAAACCGCGCTGGCCGATAATCCGAAGATCACCCTTTCCATCGTCAAACTTTTCCTGAGCTTGTTCGATCCCAACCTGAAGGGACAGAACGAAGTTTATGCCGCCGGTTGCGCCGTCGAAATAGACCACGCGCTCGAAAGCGTCGTTTCGCTGGATCAGGATAGAATCCTGCGCTCCATCACGGCTGTCGTAAACGCCACGCTGCGCACGAACTTCTTCCAAAAAGATAAAAACGGCCAACCGAAACCGTATATATCCATCAAGCTGGATTCGAAAAAGGTCGATGATCTTCCGGAACCCCGCCCGTTCCGCGAAATCTGGGTTTATTCGCCGCGCACCGAAGCCATTCATCTGCGCATGGATAAAATCAGCCGCGGCGGCATTCGCTGGTCGGACCGCAACGAAGACTTCCGCACGGAAGTACTCGGCTTGATGAAAGCGCAACAAGTAAAAAATTCCGTGATCGTACCCATGGGCGCGAAAGGCGGCTTCGTCGTCAAGAATCCGCCCAAAGAAGGCGGGCGCGCCGCCATGCAGGCCGAAGGGATTGAGTGCTATAAAATACTTATCCGCGGCCTTTTGGACATCACGGACAATCTTGCGGGCGAAAAAATTGTGCCGCCCAAGGATGTCGTCCGCCGCGATTCAGACGATCCCTATCTGGTGGTCGCCGCCGACAAGGGGACGGCCACCTTCTCCGATATCGCCAATGCGCTTTCGATTGAATATGGCCACTGGCTGGGCGATGCCTTCGCTTCGGGCGGCTCGGCAGGATACGACCACAAAGTCATGGGCATTACCGCGCGCGGCGCGTGGGAATCCGTCAAGCGCCATTTCCGCGAATTGAATCACGATACGCAAACGCAGGATTTCGACGTGGTCGGCGTAGGCGACATGGGCGGCGACGTGTTCGGCAACGGCATGCTACTGTCTGAGCACATCCGCCTGATCGGCGCATTCAACCATCTCCATATTTTCTGCGATCCCAATCCGGATACGAAATCCTCGTTCAAGGAGCGCCAGCGTCTGTTCGAAGGCGTCAAAGGCTGGGACGAATACAACACCAAGTTGCTATCCAAGGGCGGGAAGATCTTCAACCGATCGGAAAAAAGCCTGCAACTTTCTCCCGAAATTCAAAAGCGCTTCGATATCCAGCGCGAACGCGTTACGCCCAATGAATTGATTCAGGCGATGCTGCGAGCCCGCGTTGATCTTTTGTGGGTCGGCGGAATCGGCACTTATATCAAGGCAACCAAAGAAACCCACGGCGATGTCGGCGACAAATCCAACGATGCCTTGCGCATCAATGCATCCGAAGTACGCGCGAAAGTTATGGGCGAGGGCGCAAACCTTGCCATCACACAACGCGGACGCATCGAATACGCCATGAAAGGCGGCAAGCTGAACGCCGACTTTATCGACAATTCGGGCGGCGTGGATTCTTCTGACCATGAGGTAAACATCAAAATTTTGATGAACGCCGTTATGCGCAACAAAACACACAGTATGGATGTTAAAAAACGGGATAAACTCTTGGCAAGCATGACTAATGAAGTTGCCAATCTTGTCCTTCGCAACAATTACCAGCAAGCGCAGGCCATCAGCTTGATGGAGCTGCAAGCAGCGGATATGTTGCCCGAACAGGCATTCCTGATATCCGAACTTGAGCGTAAAACCGGATTGAACCGCGCCTTGGAATCCCTTCCAGACGACGAAGAAATACAAAACCGTATCCGCCTCGGTCATGGATTGACGCGTCCTGAACTCGCCACGCTTCAAGCACATGCAAAAATTGCCTACACATGGGCCTTGCTTGATTCCGATATTCCCAACAGCGAAGCGATGGAAGGCCGCCTGCATCGTTATTTCCCGAAAAAACTGCGCGAAACCTATTCTAAAGAAATCCGTAGCCATAAACTCAAACGCGAGATTATCTGCACCACGCTCGCCGGTAGCCTTATCAACCGCATGGGACCGACTTTTGTGCGCGAACGCATGGCCAAAAGCGATGCCTCTCCTGCCGATGTCGCCAAAGCCTTCATCATCGTCCGCGAGGCCTTTGGCCTGCGCGAACTCTGGCACGATATCGAGTCGCTCGACAACAAGGTGCCTGCGATCGTCCAGCTCAAAGCCTTCCGCGAGATCAGCTATATGGTCGAACGCGCCATTGCCTGGTTGCTGTCCCGTGGTGCAGACAAACTTGATATCAACCGCGACATCGTAGCCTTCGAAAAAGGTATTGCGGTATTGCGCGATAACTTCGATACAGTCGCCACCAAAGGTTTGGCTTGGACCATTGAGCAAAATACTGAGGCCAACATCGCAAATGGGTTCCCGCAGAAAATTTCGCATGATATCGCCCTGATGCCGCTTCTGGGATCGGCCTGCGACATCATCCGCATCGCGGATGCACAAAAAGCCGATCTTTCCACTATCGCCAAAATCTACTTCGAGCTGGGTGAACACTTCCATCTTGATTGGATGCGCACGCAGGCTGGCTACATTCCTGCCAATGATCACTGGACGATCGAGGCATTGGACGGTGTCGTTGACAGTCTTTACAGCGCACAAGCGGGTATGACGGTTAAAATTCTTCGCGATATGGGGGCATCTTTAAAGCCCAAAGCAAAATCGTCCAAAGTAACAACGGATGATGAGTCGATCGTCGCTTGCTGGATCAAAACACATGGCGCGCAGGCACAGGTAATAGAACCTTTGTTTGCAGAGATGCGTAAAGCCACGACCGTCGATCTATCGATGTTGATCATCGCCGAACAAAAAC
Source organism: Micavibrio aeruginosavorus (assembly GCA_003241475.1). GTDB lineage: Bacteria > Pseudomonadota > Alphaproteobacteria > Micavibrionales > Micavibrionaceae > Micavibrio_A > Micavibrio_A aeruginosavorus_A. Next base: position 49,456 of record QFQB01000006.1, on the reverse strand, counting down.
TGCGCAACCTCTACAACGCTTAATGTAGGCCTGAAGGCTTGCGCGGCTCCACATAGGGCACACCCATCCTTTGCAATAGAGATGTCGCGCGGGCCAGCATTTGGTCACCATAAGTATGTTTGTATCCTGTAAATTGCCGTTGCAGGCTTATCTCATAATAGTCATGGGCGCTCATGCTGGCCGTATGAGCGATATCGGCGCTATGCAAGGTTCCACCGATAGTACGAACCTTATCATAAACAGATTCCAGCGTGCGTTTGAGTTTAGGGAACGGCAGTCGTGCAAGATCGCCTTCGAAAACTTCGCTCGATTTTTTGAAATCAAGTTTAAGGCGGGCGGGTATACCTGTTGCTTTGGCGACCAAATCATCGCAATTGAACGCAAGGCGTTTGCGATCGCCGTGAAACTGGCTTAACTCGCCTGTGGCGAGCGCCTGCGTGCGGCGGGCTACGGCATCGAGAATTTGTGCAAGAACTTTCGGATCGCGATCAACCAATGGCTCGCAGGTATCGTCTATCTTGTACATATGCGCAGTCTGGGAAAAGATTTCCTGAAACTGCAATGACCGTAGCGGCTTTCCATCCTGATAAAGTAGGCCGAATTGTTCAGGAGACGCCCCTTCGTCTACGCCGGGTGCGGATAGATGAAAGACGGCTGTGACAGAGCGGTTTCTGGCGCGGGATAGAATTTCTTCCTGTCTGTTTCCTATGAAAAGCATAAAAACTCCTATTACAAAACAACTATGCATGCATTAAATGCATAGTTGTTTTGTATTTCAAGAATTTTTATAATCAGGCGCAAAGAAAGCAGAGGAAAAACAGCAGTCCGCAATCGCGATTGGATTTGAACCAACGTAGCGAACTTGCCGGATCATCGGGATTCCACAACAGCACCTGCAACAAAAGATGCACGCCCGGAAGAATCAAAAAGCCCAGAGATAGAATGCTCGCATCGGCCAGATAGGCCGCAAGACCAATGCTGACCCAGGCCACCGCATAAAACCCGCCAACCCATTTTTTGCTGCGCTCGCCGAACAAAAGCGCGGTGGATTTGATGCCGACGAGTTGATCGTCCGCCTTATCCTGATGCGCGTAAATCGTATCGTAGCCGAGCGTCCAGAAAAACGCACCGACATAAAGCAGGAGAGTTTCAATCTCTACCCGCCCCGTAGTAGCCGCCCAGCCCATGAGCGCCCCGAAGTTGAAGGTGATGCCCAAAAAGGCCTGCGGCCACCACGTGATGCGTTTCATATACGGATACACGCCGATCAAAACCAGCGAGAAGATGCCAAGCCAGATTGTCACTGCAGGCATCTGCACCAGCAATAAAAGCCCGAAAAACAAAAGGAAAAAGAGAAACGTGATGGCCTGCCACGGCTTCACCGCTCCCGAAGCCAGCGGGCGCGCCCGCGTGCGCTCGACCTGTGCATCCAGATCGCGGTCCCACAGATCATTGACGATGCATCCCGCCCCGCGCATAACAATCGCGCCAAGGAAGAACAGGATCATCAAATACCATTCATACCAGCCAAGCCCGTTGAAGCCGTCGCCCGCCAGCATGATTGCCCACCAGCCGGGCAGGAGCAAAAGCCACCAGCCGATCGGACGGTCAAGGCGCATCAAAAGCGCATACGGTTGCCAGGAATATGGCAGTCTGGAAACAAGATCAAAACGTATATCCGTAAATCCCATGCCCCTATTATTTGGCAAAGATCTTGAAACTCCAAGCCTTTTCATTGCATTTGCCCACCGCCTCGCGGTAAAACAACCCCATGAGCGACCTTGCAAAATCCCCGCGCCTGTATTTGGACCAGACTTTGTCCGAAAGCATGGGCGTGTCGATTGACGGCCCTGCGCATCATTACCTGAAGAATGTCATGCGTGCGCAAGAAGGCGATTCAATACGCCTGTTCAACGGACGGGATGGAGAATTTGCCGTACGGATCGAAAATGCCGGTAAAAAAACGCTACAGCTCACTATCGAAAAGAAAACAAGAGCGCAACAAAACCCCGCTAGATCATTGCATCTTGTGTTCACGCCACTCAAAAAAGAACGCATGGATTTCTTAGTTGAAAAAGCCGTGGAGCTAGGTGCCACACATCTTCATCCAATCCTGACGCAAAACTGCGATGTTAGAAAAATCAATGAAGAACGCATTCATGCGCAGATCATCGAAGCCACCGAGCAGTGCGAACGGATGGATATTGCACAACTTCTTCCCGTTGAAGACCTTTTTAAGACGCTGGCGACATGGAAAAAAGACGTGCCGTTTCTGGCAGCGCTGGAGCGGTTCGAAGCTCAGCCATTAAAACCTGTACACGGCGACGTTGCTGTTCTGATCGGCCCTGCAGGCGGCTTCACGCAAGACGAAAAGGAAAAGATCGCCGCCCTTCAATTCGTGAAGCCCGTGTCATTGGGCGATCGTATTCTGAGAGCAGAGACGGCGGCGCTAACGGCGCTGGCAGTCTTAAACGCTTAAAGCCCCGTCATCCGCAAGATCAGGAATTTCCAGATCAGCAAAACCGCGCAGATCATAAACACGAACATGGTAACGCATGTTCCAACCATTCGCCCAAAACTGGTGTTAGGCGTTGATAAAATCCCCCAGATGTGAAGGACGCGGCCAGTCACAAGCAAAATGCCGAGCGTATGGACAAGAATGGGCGAATAATCCGAATTATCGACCATATAGATCAAAAGTAGCGCAAACGGCACATATTCCGCGAAATTGGCATGCACCCGTATCCGCTGTGTTAAAGCCGGAATGCCGCCATCGCCAAGACCCACGCGATGTTTAAACCGGCCTTCGGCGACGAACAATGTCAGACCCACGTACAAAATGGCTAGAAGCCCAGCGTAAAAAATGGTGATCACGGTCGTATCCTTTCATGCGCCGAAGCTGTTCAAAGCACGGCTTTTGTTCTATTTTTCGCTTTTCTTGCCCTGTTTTTCGGCGTAAGAACATGGCAATATCGAGGACTATAACAAGAGTCCGTTGGTACCGCATTCTATAACCCTTAGCGATTAGCAAAACAAACAATGACCCGATTCATGACCTACGTTCTGGCTGCGATCACCTTTTTGGCAACAGCCTTTCCCGCACTTGCTTTTGAGCCGAAGCCGGGCTTGATCGGTCTGCAAGAAGCCGCTTCGCAAAGCATGGTGCGTTTGCACCATTTCCATGACAACATCTTGCTGGTCATTATTACCGGAATCGTAATTTTCGTCTTCTTGCTGTTGGTCTGGGTCGTTCTGCGCTACAATGCCAAAGTAAACCCTGTCCCAAGCAAAACCACGCACAACGTTCTTTTGGAAGTTTTGTGGACCGCCGCGCCGATCATTATCCTGATCCTGATCGCCGTACCTTCCTACAAATTGCTTTTTTATCTCGACCGCACGCCAGCGCCGGATATGACGCTGAAAATTTCCGGCTACCAGTGGGGATGGACGTACACGTACCCTGAACATGAAGGGCTTGAATTCAATGCGGACATTATCCGCGCGGAAAAGAATGCGGACGGTACGCCTACAGCGCCAGAAGCCGATATCGCGGAAATCGACAAGTACATCCCTGATGGTAAAGGCCGCCGCCTGCTTGAGACGTACAACCCTGTCGTCATACCTGTTGAGAAAAACATCCAAATTCTGACAACGGCGACAGATGTCATCCACTCATGGACCATTCCCGCCTTTGGCGTCAAAAAGGATGCCGTTCCCGGACGTACAAATGAAGCATGGTTCCGCGCTTCTGCGCCCGGAATTTATTATGGCCAGTGTTCGGAGATTTGCGGGATTGACCATTCGGCGATGCCGATCTCGATCTACGCTGTCACAACCGAAGAATATGACAACTGGGTAAAATGTGTTCTGGGCGATGAAAAATCGGCAGACTTCCCATCCCGTGCCTGTGTCCAGAAACTCGGGTTCGATAAATACAGAAACCAACAAAAAGGTCACTCCGTGGCCAAAGCCGAATAAGCATATCTAGCAGGAGCATTACGAATATGAGCGCCCACGCCACCACCGCCGATCATTCCCACGACGATCACGCGCATGACCACAAACCGGGATTTTTTACCCGATGGTTCATGTCTACGAACCACAAGGATATCGGTACGCTCTATATCATCTTTTCGATCGTTGCCGCGCTCGTCGGCGGGTGGTTTTCGATGATGATGCGGGCCGAACTGGCCGACCCCGGAATTCAACTGGCGGGCAACGGCCATAACTGGAACGTGTGGGTCACGGCGCACGGCTTGATCATGGTGTTCTTCGTCGTCATGCCGGGCCTGATCGGCGGATTCGGCAACTGGTTCCTCCCCTTGATGATCGGCGCGCCGGACATGGCCTTCCCGCGTTTGAACAATATTTCTTTCTGGCTGATCGTTCCGGCTTTCTTGCTTCTTGCAGGTTCTGTCTTCGTTGACGGCGGCCCAGGCCCAGGCGCAGGCACCGGCTGGACAGTCTACCCGCCGCTGTCAAGCAAAGCCGGACATCCCGGTTTGTCCGTCGATATGGGGATTTTCGCGCTCCATCTAGCGGGCGCGTCTTCCATCCTCGGCGCAGCGAACTTCATCACGACCGTTTTCAACATGCGCGCGCCGGGCATGACGTTGCACAAGATGCCGCTTTTTGTCTGGGCCATGCTCGTGACGGCCTTCCTGCTCGTTCTTTCCGTTCCGGTTCTCGGCGGCGCGATCACGATGTTGCTGACCGACCGCAACTTCGGCACGGCCTTCTTCAACCCTGAAGGCGGCGGCGATCCGATCCTGTTCCAGCACTTGTTCTGGTTCTTCGGTCACCCTGAAGTGTACATCATGATTTTGCCGGCGTTCGGCATCATCTCCCACATCATCTCGACCTTCTCGAAAAAGCCGATCTTCGGCTATCTCGGCATGGCTTACGCGATGGTCTCCATCGGCGTTGTCGGCTTTGTCGTGTGGGCGCACCACATGTACACCACGGGTATCAGCGTCAACACCCAAGCCTACTTTACGGCGGCCACGCTGATCATCGCCGTTCCGACAGGGATCAAGATCTTCTCGTGGATCGCGACCATGTGGGGCGGCTCCATCGAATTCAAAACCCCGATGCTCTGGGCGATTGGTTTCGTGTTCTTGTTCACCGTTGGCGGTGTTACAGGCGTTGTTCTGGCCAACGCAGGGATGGACACATCGTTGCACGACACCTACTACGTCGTCGCCCACTTCCACTATGTGCTCTCGCTCGGCGCCGTCTTCGCGCTGTTCGCAGGCTACTACTACTGGATCGGCAAAATATCCGGTCGCCAATATCCAGAATGGGCGGGCAAAATCCACTTCTTCATTACCTTTATCGGTGTGAACCTGATCTTCTTCCCGCAACATTTCTTGGGTCTGCAAGGTATGCCGCGCCGTTATGTGGACTACCCGGCTCCTCCAGTACCTGCTGAAATGCAAGGCGTCTTCCACAACCCGATCGAAAAGATCAAATGGATCTTGGCGAATGAAGACTACGGCTTCCACTTGTTCAACTATGTCTCCACGCTCGGCGCGTATCTGACAGGTTTCTCGGTAGTAGTTTTCTTGTGCATCGCGCTGTACACGGCGTTTTTTGGCCGCCGCGTTGGTGCGAACTATTGGAACGTGCAACCGCAATGCATGACTCTGGAATGGACGCTGAGCTCGCCTCCGCCCTTCCACCAGTTCGACATTCAGCCGAAGGTGAAATAAGGATCCGCAAAAACCCCGCTTCCAGCGGGGTTTTTTATGAAGGCGACAGACCTTGTTTGGCAAGCCAGTGCGCATGTCCGGCAGGGTCAGGCTTTATACTTGCCATGATATCCCACAGAACACGCTTATCCGGATTATAGTCTTCCGTTTTCCATGGACGGCTGTGGTTGATAGGCAAATGGTCCCATCCCTTGTATGTGAGCAAAGCAAAGCCCCATGTCGGCATTTTATAAGCGGGTACGGCTTCTTTCAGGTAGCGGATGTCTCCGTAATTAGTGACAGCCAAGCTCCGCGCCGCCGCTTCATGATCGAAATCGTCGTTATCAATAAAGAGAGTACCCGATCCGGCTTGAGGCCAAAGCATCCGTAAATTCGTATGGTACGCAAGAGGTCGCCCCAAAGGACTCTCCGGCACTTGCAATCTCTCACCAAAACCGCGCCCGTCAAAATGAAAATCCTTTCCCGGAAGAACGTTCATCTTATATGTTCGGCCTGTAGCCAGCGTTGCCCTTAATCCAATGTTCTGGGCACTACTCTCCATTGGGCCAAGAATACGCATGGTCGTGCTTTGCCATTGCAATAGATCTTTTTTGAGATGTAAAGGCGCCATGTCCGAGGCGCTTTTAAAATATTCTCGCAAACTTTTATTACGGCTAGCGCGGTTATCTGAATCGCTTACCCGTGCCCTTGTTACATGCATGCTATCAAGCGTTTCTGCCGAAGTAGCAAAAGCCCGATCCAACACTGCGCTTGAGTTCACAGGCAAAATATCTTTTGGCGGCATCCAAAAAGCGACATTGCAGGGAGCCGTATGGATCGCCCAATACATATCCATTAGTGCAGCGCGCGGAGAGGCTTCTTGCGAAATATAAAAATTGGCAGGAATTCTGTCCGCCTCTTCCAGCGGAGTGACAACAAATTTTGGCGTTGAAAATGTCTGCGTTAACATAGCTGTACTCATATTTTTCATAGAACACCCCGCTATAAAGAAGCAAGTAATTTCGAGGCATTTCTTGCGAAATCCCAAAAATCCTGCTTTTTTAAGGGACTTAGAAGGTGTCCCGCATGACCAAAACAACCGCCGAAAAATTGTTCGAAGAAGCGCTTCGCGCCCGCACCCGCGTTTATCAGGTTGGGGACGCCACGCCGCTGGAAGAAATCCGCAACGGCGGCGATTACCGCATTTTCGTCAAACGCGAAGATCTTGGCCCCATCAACGCCTATAAATGGCGCGGCGCATACAATGCCGTGCGCGTCTATCATGAACAAACGGGATGTAAAACCGTCATCGCGGCGAGCGCCGGAAACCACGCGCAAGGCGTCGCCATGGCGGCCAAAGCGCTCAGCATCACCGCCAAAATTTTTATGCCGCTCTCCACGCCGATGATGAAACAAAGCTCGGTGAAAAAGCACGGCGGGGATTCAGTTGAAATCGTCCTGCACGGCGATACCTACAACGAAGCCGCCGATGCGGCGAAATCCTACGTCGAAAAACACGGCTCCACCTATATCCACCCGTTCGACGATATGTATACAATGGCCGGACAAGCCACGATCGCGGATGAAATCATGCTCTCCGGCGATGCGCCGTTCGATTTTGCCTTCCTCCAGATCGGCGGCGGCGGAATGGCGGGCGCGGTAGCGGCTTGGCTGAAACTCCACAACCCGAACATCAAGATTATCGGCGTCGAAGGCGTCGATCAGGCCTGCATGAAGACATCCGTCGAGGCTGGCCAACAAATAACGCTGAACAGCGTCGATACATTTTGCGACGGCACCGCCGTTACCCGTCCCGGCGATATCGCTTTCGAGATTTGCCGCCATTATATTGATGCATACATCACCGTGACGAATGAGGAAGTCGCCGCCGCGATCCAGAAACTCTGGGATGCCAAACGCGTGATTCCCGAACCGTCGGGCGCCATGGGATTGGCCGGATTGGTACAATACGCGGGCGCGTACCCCGCCGAGGTACAAGGAAAAAAGCTTTTGTGCGTACTCTCCGGCGCAAACATGGACTTTGGCAAACTCTCGCAAATCGCGCAAAGATCCGCCATCGGCTCGCACCGCCGCCGTTACTTGCGTTTCCACATCGGCGAAAAAAAAGGCGGGCTACTAGGCCTGCTCGACAAACATTTCAAGGAACTGAACGTCTCCGAATTCCTGTACGGCAAAATTCATGAAAATGAAGCATGGCCGATCATCGGCCTCGAAGCCGCGCCCGAACGCATGGAACATCTGGATGACGAATTGCTCAAGGCGGGCGTACGGTTCGAAGACATCACGCTCGATCCCGACATCCGCTATCGCATCATCAACTACAACGCGGCGCTGTTCAAAGACCCCGTGCTCATGCACATACAATTTCCGGAACGTAAAGGGGCGCTACGCGACCTTTTGCGCAAAGTCTCCGGTACGGCCAATGTCTGTTATTTCAACTACGCGAATACGGGTGATTCCGTCGGCAGCGCCATCATGGGCTTCGAATTCGATTCCATGGCCAAAAAAGACGAATTTTTCGGCCTGATTTCCGATTCAGTCGTCACCTTCCAGCCCTTGGAGGAGAACGCGGCGGCGCGTATACTTCAATACTGATATGATCCGTTTCGCCGTATTTTTATTCTTTTTCTTTCATCTGGCCATTTTGCTGAAGGCCGAACGCTTTGCGTGGCTGGGCCGTATAACGGGCTGGGGCACCTGCGCACTATTCATCTTTTTCTATGTCACGGGCGTCGAGGAAAACAGCGACATCGTTTTCGTCATTCTGGCAATTCTAACCGGTCTTTCCATGACAGCAGCAGAATTTTTGGCAAAGCACCTGAAACGGCACGATTAAAATTACACAATAATTACAAATAGTTAAAAATATATTTGACTCTTCTCAAGAAGAGGCGCTTAGTCCGCCTCCCATGTCACACAACAATGTTTTCAGTTTGGCCGCAACAGCGAAACAATCCAACCCCTATGGGCGCATGGATATTGAAGAGCTGTCTGATGCCTTGCAAAGCCTTGTCCGCGATAGCCGCAATGTCTCGAAAAAAACGCGCCTGACGGAAAGTTTCTGCAAACGCGTTTTTAAAATAGAAGAACCGACCTCAATGGAAATCATTGCCGCACAAGCCGCGCAATGCATGCAGGTTATCCTGCGCCGCGGCGGTGATATGATTGCAACAGGAAAACCTTGGGAAGCCTTCACGCTCGCTACCGAAACACTGGCCACAAACAACAGCCACTTCCATTGTCCCGAAATTGGCATTGCCTGCGCGGATTTAAAGGATAACTCCCTGAAAGCAATGGAAAACAATGCGCAGACGACGTCCCCAACCGTAGCCGCCCTGTAACGTTTCCCCAAGCATAAAATTGTTCGTGATCTTCGCATTCTTCGTGATAAAAGAAAGCCATGAGCGAAACCGCCCTCCTCGATGAACCCATGATCACACCCGAAGCCACGGTGAAGGATTACTTCACCCTGTTGAAACCCAAGGTCATGAGCCTTGTGGTCTTTACCGGATTTGCGGGCATGTGGGTTGCACCAGGCTTTGCGAATTTGCATCCCGTAATCGCCGCCACCGCCGTTCTTTGTATCGCGCTTGGCGCAGGCGCAGCGGGCGCCATCAACATGTGGTACGACCGCGACATCGACGCCGTGATGAACCGCACGAAAAACCGCCCAATCCCTTTAGGGCGCATCAATCCGGACGAAGCGCTTTCGTTCGGCGTGATCCTTTCCATTCTCTCCGTGATGACCATGGGTGTTGCCGTCAATTGGACGGCAGGCGCATTGCTCGGTTTTGCCAATGCATTCTACGTTTTTATTTACACGATGTGGCTGAAACGTCGTACGCCGCAAAACATTGTGATCGGCGGCGCGGCTGGCGCTTTTCCGCCAATGATCGGCTGGGCCGCCGTAACGGGCGATATTACGACGGCGAGCATCGTTTTGTTCGCTATCATCTTTTTTTGGACGCCGCCGCATTTCTGGGCATTGTCCTTGTTCGCCAATGAAGATTACAAACGCGCGAACATTCCGATGTTGCCCGTCGTCTCCGGCGAACGCGCCACAAAAATTCAAATGCTGTGCTACACGCTACTCATGGTGCCGCTGTCCGTTGCGCCCTATATCCTCGGCATCGCAGGATTGGCTTACGGCATTATCGCCTTTGTGATGAGTGTGTTCTTCTTGTTCACCAACTTCCGCGTGCTCATAGACAAAACCCACAAAAGCGCCAAGTTGATGTTCGGTTATTCCGTGTTCTACCTGTTCGCACTGTTCGCCGCGATGATGATTGATAAGGTATAAAATGCCCCTCTCTGACATACACAAGCGCAAGCGCGCAAAAAATTATATGATCCTTGGCGCGATCGCCGCGTGGTTCGTGCTCATCTGGGCCATCACGATGATCAAAATCGCCCATGGCTGAGTACCCCTCATACAACCCCGAAATTGTTTTGATTACCGGCGCGACCGGTGATTTCGGCAAAGCCTTCGCCGCCAGATTCGCCGCCATCGGATCAAAACTTATTCTGCACGGACGCGATAAAGAAAAAACCGAATCCTTGTGCGCACAATATCCAAACGCTCATCCGATCGTCTTCGATATGACCGACAAAACCGCGATGAAAAATGCCATCGCATCACTCCCTGCAGATTTTAAAAATATCGATCTTCTGGTCAACAATGCCGGCCTCGCGCTTGGCCTCGATAAGGCGCAAGACGCCGATCCCGACGACTGGGAGCGGATGATCGATGTCGATGTCAAAGCACTCACGCTGATGACCAGCCTCGTGCTCAAAGGCATGACGGAACGCAAACGCGGTCATATTGTCAATATCGGCTCGACGGCCGGAAACTACGCCTATATGGGCGGCAACGTGTACGGCGCGGCCAAGGCTTTCGTTAAACAATTCTCCCTCAACCTCCGCGCCGATCTGGTCGGCACGAAAGTACGTGTGACAAACGTAGAACCCGGACAGGTGGAAACGCAATTTTCGACCGTACGCTTCAAGGGCGATACAGACAAAGCCAAAGCCGTGTACGCGGGCGCGCAATCGTTAACCGCCGAGGATGTGGCGGAAACCGTGTTCTGGGCGGCAACCCTGCCTGCCCATTTCAATGTCAACCGCGTGGAAATCATGCCGACCTGCCAGTCCTTTGCCGGATTGTCGGTTGAACGTACAGGCTCATAATGGACAAGAATACAAAAACCATAAGTCTCGTCTTTCTCGTCGTTGCTTTTATGGTCGGCCTTGCTTTCGCCTCGGTCCCTCTGTACCGCGCTTTTTGCCAGCTTACGGGCTTTGGCGGCACAACCATGAAAGCGGACAAGCTTCCTGACCAAATTATCGATCGCAAGATCACCATCAAATTCGACACCAACACGTCAAATCATATCAATTGGGATTTCAAGCCAGAGAAATACTCCGAAGACGTGAAGCTCGGCCAACAGGGCCTGATCTCCTTTATCGCCAAGAACAAGGATCGCCAGCCATCCGCCGGCACGGCGCTGTTTAACGTAACGCCTAACAAGGCCGGCGCTTATTTCCACAAAATTCAGTGCTTCTGCTTTGCCGAACAACTCCTTCAGCCAGGCGAGGAAATGCGCATGCCGGTCGTTTTTTACGTGGACCCGAAAATGAACGACGATCACGAAATGGAAGATGTCCAGACCATCACGCTCTCGTACACGTTTTTCCCGGCCGAATCGGAAGAGCTTGATAAGGCTCTTGAAGCCTTTTACAATACCCCAAAAGACTGATATTAAACCCTTCTCGAACACCCCAGACCAAAATTTTAAGGATCTATCATGGGCGACCATATCGAATACGGCACGACCGGCAAACCGCACCCCTATCACCTTGTCCGCCCGAGTATCTGGCCATTGGTGGCCTCGATTGTCGCAGGTCTTACGGCTTTCGGCATGGTCTTGTTCATGCACGATACGAAACTGGGCGACCTATTCAAATCCCTGCAAGGCGCGGAAGGCGGCATCGGCGATTTCAAGTTCGGCGCAAAACTTCTGATCCCTGCATTTTTGGGCATCCTCGCCGTCATGTTCTTCTGGTGGAAAGACATCATTTTTGAAACCGTGAAGGAAAACGTTCACAACGGCATCACCGAAGTCGGTTTGAAATTCGGCATGTCTTTGTTCATAGCAAGCGAAGTCATGTTCTTCGTAGCGTTTTTCTGGGCCTTCTTCGACGCTTCGCTCTTCCCGGGCGAGCCGCACCAATATCTGCGCCTCGAATATACGGGCGGCACGTGGCCGCCGCCGCAATTCGAAACAATCAATGCATTCGATCTGCCCTTTATGATGACATTAATCCTCTTGCTGTCGGGTTGCACTGTTACGTGGGCGCACCATGCAATACTTGAGGGTAAAAACAAAGACGCCATCATAGGCCTTGGCTTGTCGGCTTTGCTCGGCTTTGCCTTCCTTGGCTTTGCAATGTTCGAGTATCACCACGCGGAATTCAAATTCAAAGACGGCGTGTTCCCGACCACCTTCTACATGGCGACAGGCTTCCACTGTTTCCACGTATTCGTCGGCGCAGTATTCCTGATCGTTTGCTGGATCCGCGCAAAAAAAGGACACTTTACGCCCAAACGCCACTTCGGTTTCGAAGCCGCCGCATGGTACTGGCATTTTGTTGACGTTGTCTGGCTCTTCTTGTTCATCGCCATTTACTGGTGGGGTAGCGTGGGTGCCGGAACGGCCGCGCATTAATGCTGGATTTGCAGGCCAATAAATTTTGATTTTCCTTTGAGCCCGCATGAAATTTCTGCGGGCTTAAATTTTAAAGCGTAGCCGCAGGAGACGGAACATGAAACTGCCGATCAAGGAAACGATTATGACGGGCGTCTGCGTTGCCATTTTGTGCGGGCTCGGCACGTGGCAAATCAAACGCATGCACTGGAAGAACGACATTATCCAAAGATTGGAAACGCAATACGAGAACGGTCGCAAAGCCGCGCCTTTGACGACGGCGCAACTTGATGAAATCTCGGACGATAAAAATCCCATGGCTTATGGCCGCGTCAGCGGGCATTTGCTCCGCGACCAGTCCATTCTGCTTGGCCCCAAAAGCGAGGAAGGGCGCATCGGCTATCATCTTTTGATCCCCCTCCAAGTTGAACAAGGACACACACTCATCGTAAACGCCGGATGGGTGAGCGCTCTTTGGAAGGACAATGGCGAAGACCGCCTCGCCGTATTGCCACAAGACGTTACGGTGCGTGGTATCATGCGCGTGCCGGACTGGTCGTCTTTCGCATCGAAGAACAGCCCGGACAACGATTTTTGGTATCGCGCGGACATAGCGCAAATCGCCAAAGCCAAAAATCTGAAGAATCCCTATCCGTTTCTTTTGTATGCGGATCAAGTTGATCCTGAGCTGGCCGATGTAAAACCGATTGAGGAACACTGGCTTCCCCGTAACAAGCATCTGCAATACGCGCTTTTCTGGTACGCGCTCGCAATGATCATGCTAGGCATTTTCGGAATTTATACGCACGGACAGAATAAAAAAATCCCCGCCTGATGCGGGGATTTTTTTTTAAGCCTTAAATATCCTAGTTGATATCGTCTTGGCTTTCGACCTGACGCTGGGCAACCTTGACGGCGGCGCCGGACTTCGCGGCATATTGGCTATCGACTTCACCGACAACGGCCTTGAATTTCTTCAGATCGCGGCCTGCGAGTTGCTGTCCGACGGGCAGGTTAACGCCACGTGGATTGACCTGCTTGCCGCCAACCATGATTTCATAGTGAAGATGTGGGCCTGTAGAACGGCCTGTGGTACCAACATACCCGATCACCTGTCCCTGCTTGACGCGTGTGCCGGGACGAACATCCGAAGCAATGCGGCTCATATGCGCATAGGCGGTGTCGAGGTCGCTACGGTGGCGAATACGAACATAGTTCCCGAACGAGCTGAAACGTCCGGCGCGTTGCACGACACCATCACCAGCGGCATAGATCGGCGTTCCGGTAGAAGCCGCAAAGTCGATACCCTTGTGCATCTTGCCGTAGCCCAGAACCGGGTGACGACGCATACCGAAACCGGAAGACATACGCGCACCATCGATCGGCGTTTTCATCAGGGTCTTTTTGGTGGATTGGCCGTCGCGCCCGTAATAGTCAACGGAGCCATCGGCAGTTTCATAACGGTAAAGCGGGATTTTGCGGCCCGACAACGTCAACTGGGCAAATAGGACATTACCCGTTTTTGCAATATAGCCATCTTCGGTCTGGTGCGTTTCATACATTACTTCAAGCGTATCGCCTGATTGAACGTCACGCTGGAAGTCGACGTTCTGAGAATAAATCTTGATGGCATCGGAAACGACTGTTTTGGGAATACCGGCTTTGGCAGCAGAGCCGTAGAGAGAGCTTTTGATAACGGCTTTTTGGGCCTGGATAACTTCTTTGACTTCTTTTTCTTCGAGGTTGGATTTAAATCCGTCGTCTGTGCGGCTAACTGTGAGGGTCTTGAGAGGGTTGAGTTCGATGCGCATATCGGTCAACTGATAGGACCCCTCGTCCGCGCCCGGCTCGAAATGCATCTGCACATCCTGCCCAACCTTCAGATCGCGCGGATTAAAGTGCTCATCCATAGCGGAAATGATATCGTGGACTTCATTGCTACCAATTCCCTCGTCCTGCATGATTTTGCCAAGCGCGTCACCGGCGGTAATGGTGACAATACGGTCAGACGGGGTAACGGGTTTTTCGAACTGGGGAACAGAAGCCAAAGCCAACTCGGCGGCATCAGTAGCAATTTCTTGCTCTGCCCCTCTGTCTACACCGGCAGAAGGCTCTATATAATTATAGGCCTGTGCGGCGGAAGCCACTTCAAAGCTGACCGGAAGGCCGGAGAGCGGCGAAAACGCCACGGCCGTAGGCAGGCCGGCGGCAACGGCGGCGGTCATACCGGCCATATAGCGCAAGCGCAGGCGATTGTTCTTCGTGAAGACATAGCGATGGCGTAAGCCCAAATGCTTTGCCACGAACGCGCAGGAGTTACCCAGGACATTCTTTAGCGGCATTTCACACCCTTGTTATACTGTTTCATCTCTTTTCTCGTCGCATTCACCGGAGAACGCGTCTTCCACTTCAAAGTCCATTCGGACCTGGCTGGTTGATATCAAATAAAGATTTTTAGCTTATTTGGTCGATAGTCAGTTCTCGTATTGAGTTCCGGTAAGCCTGAGTAATTAGCACAGCAAAATTCATTTTGAAACCCTTTGAACCATTTATTAACAGACATATGGACACCATATTTAGATTTACCGTAAGCTGTTAATTATATTATGGATTTTAAACGCCGCAGGCCTTTGAAATTGCTTCGAAAGCCTTGGTGGATCCTTTCAAACTGAACGTGTCTTTCGTTTTCGTTCCTTTTCCAGATTCACCCGTTACAATCATCTTCGATCCTTTTTGAATGGCCGCAGACAAGGCCGTATCAGCCGCGGAATCTGCCGCCCAAGCCATATCATTTTGGGTAAACAGCGTGAATTTCTTGCCATCGACCGTCAACGCGACATCGCTACCCTTTTTATATCCGTAGCCCGCCATGTAGCTGAAAACGTTTTTGGAGCCTTCGCCGGGACGATGCGTGATTAAAGCCGCTATATCGCCGCGTTTGGAATATTTACCTTCATCTTTGATCGGCTTGGCCGCCATGTAGCAAACCTTGTTGCCGTTTTCATCGAAAACATAGGCGGACCAGACGCCGAAATCGCCTAATTTCGTAGGGTCCGATGCTTGCGCGGACAAGGGCGAGAAACAGAGAAGCAGCAACACTGCAGGAAAAACATAGCGTTTGATCATGATCTTTTGTCCAGTGGGGCCGATGCGGCGCAGACCCCCGTTAGGGTAAACGATTAAAAACGACGGGTAAACCCAAAGTGATCCACCGCCCCCTTCTTCCCGTATAAAAATGACCAAAATATGAGTATCGGGCCCGCATGTCGCAAAAAACTTTAACAAAGGGAGCTGTTTGGCAGGTGCAAAGCCATGCTAGATATAAAGGCATGGAAGCCCGCCAACCTGCACAGCACCTGACGATTATCGCCGATTCCGACGCGATGGGGCCTGCCCGCGCTCGCGATTTGCTGGTCGCGGTAGCCCGCCAAAAGAACAAGGAAGCTTTTGCCGAATTGTTCGAGTATTTTGCGCCGCGCATCAAATCTTTCCTGATGAAAGGCGGCGCGGCCCCGGATGCTGCTGACGAACTGGCGCAGGAAACCATGATTACAGTCTGGCAGCGCGCGGAAAGTTTCGATCCTGCAAAAGCGTCGGCCAGCACATGGATCTTTACCATCGCGCGAAACAAGAGGATCGACGCATTGCGCAAAACACCGCGTCCGGAGGTTGATGCGGACGATGCCAATCTAGTAGATGCCGCGCCAAATGCCAGCGAAGCCATAGGCGCGCAGGAGGAAACGGATATTATGGCCGAAGCCATCCAGAATTTGCCCGCGGATCAAGCGGACCTTTTGTATAAATCGTTCTTCGAGGATAAAACGCACGCCGATATCGCCAAAGAAACGAATTTGCCGCTCGGGACGGTTAAATCCCGCATTCGCATTGCGCTGGACAAACTCCGCGCGAACAAAAAAGTAACGGAGTTAAGAGCGTGACGAAAGAAGAAACATACCACGCATTGTTGATGGAATATGCAAGCGGATGCCTTGATGAAGCACAAGCGCTCGTCATTGCGACACACATGTCTTTGTCGCCCGACGCACGCAAAATCGTGGCCGAATATGAATCCATCGGCGGCGCGCTTTTGAAAAAATGCTGCGGTCCCGTAGCAATGAAAGCCGATGCGCTGAAATGCGTCATGGATAAAATTGAAAACCTCCCGGCGGCGCAGAGCTTCACCGAAAAGCTCAAGAAAAAATGCGGCGAAAAAGACATGCCGGCCTGCCTTGCCAGCCATATGGAATCGGACAAATGGAGGTCTGAAAAAGAAGGCGTGGACTCCATCCATATCAAAACGACTTGTTGCGGCTATACCGCCAAGATTGTGCGGATGCCGCCCGACTTTTCCATGGAGGTAAAAATCCACCCAACCAAGCATGTCCTGGCGGTTGTTCTTGAAGGCGCGTTCAGCGGTGGAGAGAGATCGTTCCAGCGCGGAGAACTTGCTATCTTAGAAAAGGGAAATGTCTATCCACTCACGGCCGATGCAAAAGACGGCGCGATCTGCTTTGTCGTGAAACCGGCCCAATCGGGCATCGCCAAATGGACCGGAGAGTTCTTTTCGCTGTTTTGCAGAAAAGCCTAGTTAGGCTTCACAACCAACTCTAAGCGGTTCAAAGCCTCGGTAATCCGCTGCTCAGACACGGCAAAGCACATGCGGACCCAGCCTTCGGACACTTTGCCGAACGCACAGCCAGGGGCTAAAGACAGTCCCGCCTCGTCGATCAAGCGTTTGGTCAGGCTCAGACAATCCGGCTCACCATCAACTTTAAAGAACGCGTAAAACGCAGACTCAGGGCGGATCATTGTGATACGGCCATTCGTATTGAAACGGTCCATCACGAGGTCTAGGTTCGATTTCCACAATGCCATTTGTTCCGCAATGAACGACTCGCCATGACGAAGTGCGGCAATCGCAGCATATTGTGCAAAGGTCGGCGGGCCCATGTTGTTGTAAAGCGCGATATCGCGCACAGCGGGTTCCGCATCCGCGGGGCCAACCAGCCACCCTAGACGCCAGCCTGTCATCGCGTAAGATTTGGAAAAGCTGTTAACCACAAACAAACGATCATCTGGTTTTGCGTGATCAAGAAAAGACGTGCTACGCTTCACATCATACATCGTGCGGGCATAAACCTCGTCCGAGATGATCCAGATGCCGCGCGCGCGCGCGAACTCCAGTACCTGTTTGATCTCGGGTCCTTTCATGGTCCAACCGGTCGGATTAGATGGCGTAACAATCAACAAGGCTTTTGTTTTGTTCGTGACCGCATCAAAAAGTTTATCGAGATCCAGCGTCCAACCCGCATCCGTATGATCGAGTGCGACCTGAACACATTTTGCCTGCGTGATTTCAATCGCGCCAAGCAAATTTTTCCAGATCGGCGTGATGGCGACGACTTCATCGCCTTCTTCCAGAATGGACGTCATCGCCAGATGCATCGCGGTGGTCCCGGACGAAGTCGCATAAATGCGGTTTGTCGGCATGTTCAGCCCGTAGTGCGTCGCATAATAGGTTGCAACTTCCTGACGGAATTCCGGCGTGCCTAGCGTATTGTTGTAAAAGGTTTTACCCTCATGCAACGCCTTGACGGCGGCTTCGCTGATGAAATCAGGTGTTTTCAAACTTCCCTCGCCTTGAGCCAGAGAAATGATGCCCGGCTTCGTCCACCCATAACGAAGCATTTCCGCACCCTGGTTCGGCGATATCGTCGAGAAAAGAGGCCGGAAGGAAGAAGGGTCTTTTGGAGTACTCATAGTATTATCGTTTTTCTTTATTACTGCGCCGTTTGAAATGCTCATGATGCAATCCGCCTGTAAATGGCTCTATCATTGTGGATTTTTTATGGTGGTTCGCGCCCTTTGCGCTATGTCGGAGATGTGTGCGGGCTAACCCGCCGCGGCTGCGGCGGCGAGGGCTGCGGCGGCGCAAGCAACTGCGGTAGCGAGAGCTACACGGTCAAATTGGCTGTTTGCGCAAAAAATCATCATGAGTTCAGCTTATGATAGTTTTTTGGTTAAGATCAAGGGGTAATTTCGGGAATAAGGTTAACGCTTAACGGCAGATAGCGTAGCGGACGCTTTATGTCGCTGTTTTCTCCAGCCGGCTCCATCTGCTCCAGTTCCATGAGATAGGCCTGTATACCCGCCATTGAAAGCTCGATCTCTGGACGAATGCCGTTGAAATAATCGATCCGGGTTTCGAACCGTGCTGCGTTCAAAGGATATTCCCGCGTACCCTCGCGCATGACCGTTTGTATATCCGCCGTTTCACGGCCCATCGCTTTCAAGCGTCTGATAATCTGTGTGGCCCCATTTAAGGAAGCACCGACAAATTCCAAACGCAGGTTATAGATGTCCATGATGGTTTTGTTTGGATCCGCACTGGGAGTAAAAGTAATCTCTTGGCGGCGCGCATGTAGCGTATCGATGCTGATATCGTAATCGCCGTGTTCATAGGGGATTAAGCTGTCTTCACGCTGATGTTTCTTGAGAATTGCCGTAGCGCGGTCCAAGAGACCATTGAAAATCACATCGTCCTGCAGGGCGCAATTGTGAATCTCTTCAATTTTGTGCGCGTCGTTTTCCGGATCGAGCGTCTGCGCAAGATTGCCCTGTTCTTGCAAAAGACCAAATGCCGCCCGCGCACGCGCCATGCAATTGTTAACGATGGAAATCACCCGGAGGGCTTCGAATTCCCGGTTTTTTTGCAAGGTTTCCTCAAGGCCGTCGGATATGGGTTCCGGATAAGGGGCGCGCATGAGGTTGGGGATATTGCGCGGATGGATGATGAAAGTCGACAGCTTGCCGAACTGCATCGTCAGGTCGGATAAATTGTCCTGAATATCGATGGTTTGAGCGCGCAGGTCACGGATAGTTTTAAGCATATGTTTTTATAGTCACACGCTTAACTTATGTCAAATAAATTAAAATCAGCTCTTCAACTGAGGCAGGTCTTTATAAAGTTCAAGCGCCTCTGGATTGGCCAAAGCCTCTTTATTTTTGATTTTGCGCCCCATAATAACGTCCCGCACAGCGATTTCGGTTATTTTTCCCGATTTTGTGCGGGGAATATCCGTTATTTGGATGATTTTTGCCGGAACATGACGGGGAGATGCTCCTGTTTTGATTTGCTTTTTAATCTTTTCAATCAAAACCTCATCCAAAACGACGCCGTTTTTCAATTTAACGAACAGGATGATGCGCACATCGCCATCCCAGTCCTGTCCTACGGCAATACTTTCGGCGACATCGGGCACTTGTTCGACCTGACGGTAAATTTCCGCCGTTCCTATGCGTACACCACCCGGATTGAGAGTGGCATCGGAGCGTCCATGGATAATCAAACCATGATGCGTTGTACGCTCAATCCAGTCGCCATGCACCCACACGTTCGGGAAGCGCTCAAAATAGGCCGCCTTGTACTTTTCACCGGCAGGATCATTCCAGAACATGACGGGCATACACGGGAACGGCTTCGTACAGACCATCTCGCCGGACCCGGCGCCTTCCGGGATCGGTTTGCCGTCTTCATCAAACACATCCACCGCCAAGCCAAGGCCCGGGCCTTGAATTTCACCGCGGTATACAGGGCTGATCGGGTTGCCCATAACAAAGCAGGACACGATATCCGTTCCGCCGGAAAGAGAGCTGACATGAACGTCTTTTTTGATGTCGCGATAGATATAATCGAAGCTTTCATGGACCAAGGGCGAACCGGTCGAGCCTATCACGCGCAAAGCGGACAAATCATTATCCTGTCCCGGCTTAAGTCCATTTATCTTTAATGCATCTATATATTTTGCAGACGTGCCGAACAACATCGCTTTGTGTTTCGAGGTATATTCCCACAAAACATTTCCATTCGGATAGAA
>QFQB01000006.1:0-29156 GCA_003241475.1 Micavibrio aeruginosavorus | reverse complement strand
GAGCCATCAAACAAAAGAAGCGTTGCTTCGGACGCCAGACCGCTGATCAGCCACTGCCACATCATCCAGCCGCAAGTGGTAAAATAAAATATCCTGTCCCCGTTATTAACATTGGTTTGCAAGCGATGTTCTTTGATGTGCTGAAGCAACGTACCACCGTGGCCATGGACAATGCATTTCGGAATGCCCGTCGTACCCGATGAGAACATGATGAACAGGGGATGGTTGAATTCCACGCGCTCGAATTTCACATCGGATCCCGCCGGAAAATCGGTCATGGACACAGCATTATTCAAAAACGAAAAATCCGGTTTGTCGCTCGTAAACGGGACAACGACAATATGCTCCAAGCCCTCTAGTTGTGGCGCAACTTCTTTCACTTTTTGCAGACAATCAATCGTCTTGCCGTTGTAGAAATAGCCATCGACGGTGACGAGCACCTTGGGTTTGATCTGGCCAAAACGGTCGATCAAGCCCTGTACGCCGAAGTCCGGCGATGCGGACGACCAGATGGCGCCGATAGATGTGGCCGCCAGCGTCGCGATAATTGTTTCAGGCATATTGGGCATATAGCCCGCGACGCGATCCCCCTTGCGTACACCCCACGCGAGAAGCTGTTTTTGCCAACGCGCGACTTCCGCGTACAGATCCTTGAACGTCAACATGCGTTCTTTCGCATGCTCGTCCCTAAAAATGATGGCGGGCGCATCGTCGCGGCGACGGAGCAGGTTTTCGGCATAATTGATTTTGCCTTTGGGATAGAACTCCGCCTCCCACATATCGTCGCCATGGGAAAGAACGACATCGCCCTTGTCGCCAATCACTTTGCCGAAGTCCCAGAGCGCATCCCAGAATTTTTCCGGATGATCGACCGTCCATTGCCAGAAAGAGGTGTAATCCAATTGTTCATGCCCAAGACCGCGCATAAAAGCCGCGAGCTGGGTTTTTTCCGGATGAGAAGGAGTCCAAAGAGGCTGGTCGGACATGGGGCTATCCTGCGTTAAGGCGTGGGGTGTTTGACCGGAAGTCATGATAAATCCTTTTTTATGAAGAGCCTAGAGGTAGACATGGCCCCCCAATAGGCTAGATTACTTTAGTAACCAAATCGTGAAGGCCGATATGTTTCAAAAACGCTTTTTATTCCTCGCCCTCGTTCTTTCATTTTTTTCAATTATTTCATATACTTCACAAGCCAATGCCGCGTCTAATTACGTTTCAATCCGGCTTTTGCCTGAAAAAACCGCCCTCAAAGGCGGCGAGAGCCTTACGATCGGCATAGAACAGACAATTGCCGACGGTTGGCATACCTATTGGGTCAATCCGGGCGATTCCGGCACTGCGCCTCGAATTACATGGAAAGACGAAGAGATCACGGCAAGCCCGATCGAATGGCCGATTCCGAAAAAACTGCCCATGGGGCCGCTGACCAATTTCGGCTACGAGAAAAAAGTCACGCTTCTGCAAACGATCACGTTGCCGGAAAATCTTTCCGACGGTCCGCAAACCATTACAGCGGATATCGACGTGTTGGTTTGCAACGAGATCTGCCTGCCGGAATCGCACACGGTCTCTTTTACCGTCAACGACGGCCGCGAGCCTTCGGCTGCCGCGATTGAAAAGGCGCGCGCGCAACTTCCCCTTGATATGGGATGGCCCGCAACCTTGGCCGAAGATAAAGGCGATCTTGTCGTCGCCATTGATACCGACACGCCCAGCGCGTTTGGAAAATTGAAATCCATTGAGCTTTATCCGGAAGAATGGGGCCTGATCCTCAATACAGAAACGACGCACGCAACAAAAGACGTCTCGACGCTGACGCTTCGCCAAAAGCGCGGCGAGCGCGCCTTGGACGACGTTCCCGTTTCAAAGCTCGTCATTGCCTATGAAGATGCAAGCGGGCAAAGAAAAGCCGTGCGCGTCTCCACGCTCGACGGCGCGGCGGCTCCCGGCGATCAAACAACGGCCTTTTCTTTTACTGCGTTGTCGAAAGCGCTACTGCTCGCGCTGCTCGGCGGGATTGTCTTGAATCTCATGCCTTGCGTATTCCCTGTGCTTTCGATGAAAGCGCTCAGCCTCGTCCAGATGAAGGATAAGGAACTCTCGCTCGCTCGCGCCCACGGAATCGCCTACACACTCGGCATCCTCGTATGCTTTGCCGCTGTTGCCGGCGTTTTGATCGTGCTCAAGACAGGCGGCATGCAAGTCGGCTGGGGATTCCAGTTGCAACATCCGGTTATTATTCTCTTCCTCGCCTATCTGTTCTTTACCCTGGGCTTAAACCTTGCAGGCTATTTCGAAATCGATTTCGGCCTATCCAATGCTGGCCACAAACTGACATCGCGCACAGGATTGTCGGGATCGTTTTTCACGGGCGTTCTGGCAACACTGGTCGCAACCCCCTGCACCGCGCCATTTATGGGCACGGCCATGGGCTATGCGCTTACACAAGACGCACCTGTATCGCTTCTCGTATTTCTTGCCCTCGGTTTTGGATTGGCGCTTCCTTATTTGCTACTCAGTTTCTTCCCCGTATTGCGCCATTGCCTGCCCAAGCCCGGCGCTTGGATGGAAAAACTGCGCCAATTCCTCGCCTTCCCGATGTTCGCCGCCGCATGCTGGCTGATCTGGGTTCTATCGCAGCAGGTCAGCCACATGAGTCAGTTTGCGGCGCTTTTGGGTATGCTCGCCATCGCCTTTGCCGTCTGGCTGTGGAAAGGGCGTCCCAAACATATCGCGGGGCACCTTCTTTACATCGTCGTGATGATCGCCTCGTTCGGCTTTGTCGCTTCGACCTTTTTCACGATGGCGCCCGCAGAACCGCTGTCTTCCGCACAACAAGCGCCTCAAGAAAACTGGGAAGAATTCAGCCGCCCGAAACTGCAGGAATATCTGGATGGCAATGATCCTGTATTCGTCAATATGACGGCAGCATGGTGCATAACCTGCAAAGTGAACGAGAAAGTTGCGCTCAGCATCGATTCCACCAAAAAACTCTTCGCCGATTATAAAGTAAAATATTTGAAGGGCGACTGGACAAACCAGAACCCCGCGATCACGTCTTTCCTCGAAGAGTATGGACGCAGCGGCGTCCCCATCTATGTATATTACGGACCGCGGGACCAAAAGCTGGGCACAAGACCGGAACCGGTCGTTCTGCCGCAGATTTTAACACCCGGCCTTGTTGAAAACGCCATAACCCCCAAAGGAGATTAATTCCGATGACCAAGACGTTTCTTTTAAGCCTTTTTGCCGCGTTCATGGTGCTCGCCGCAATCCCGGCCAGCGCCGCCGTAGCCATCGGCAAACCGGCGCCTGACTTTACCGGCACAGATTCCCATGGAAAATCCCACAAACTTTCCGATTTCAAAGGCAAGATCGTCGTTCTGGAATGGACCAATCCCGGCTGTCCGTTCGTTAAAAAACATTACGAATCCAAAAACATGCAAAAACTTCAGGCGGATTACACTGCTAAAGACGTGGTCTGGCTTTCCATCAATTCTTCCGCCGAAGGCAAAGAAGGCTATCTAACGGCCACCGACGCCAACAAAAACATTGCAGACTGGGAATCCAAGCCCACAGCATATCTGCTGGACCCCAAGGGCGAGATCGGCCATTTGTACGATGCCAAAACAACGCCGCACATGTTCGTAATCGATAAGGAGGGCATTCTGGTCTATGAAGGCGCCATCGACAGCGACGACAGCTTTAAACCCGAGGCCATCGCGACCGCCAAAAACTATGCCAGCGTAGCGCTTGATTCGGTTTTGGCCGGAAAGCCGGTGGAGACGGCACAAACCAAGCCCTATGGCTGCTCCGTAAAATATTAAAGAAACAAGACATCAAAAGGGGCCCGTCTTTGGCCCCTTTTTTTATTTTTATGCTATGAAAAAGGGAGCGATTCGGCTTAGAATCGTCCACAGACTTTTCCACATGGTTATCTCATGTCATCCAGCCGCCCGTTGAAAATCCACACGCCTACACGCACTGAAAGCGACCCTGTTTTCGGCGAAGTCGTCCCGCGCCTGATTCTAGCGCTCGACGGCGAAATATTATTCACCAACCCGACCTTCGAGGATATGGCCGACGCACCCATGTTGCGCGGTCAGAATTTCCTCAAAATCGCGGAATTTATCGATACCGAAGAAGCCTTTCGCAACGCCCCGCTTTTGTTCGCGCAGGAAAACACCATCATGAGCGCTCTTCGCTCCGGCCTGCACGAAATCTCGTTCAGGAAAAACGGGCAACGGCTATCGTTGCAGTTTGACAGCGTCATGACGAGAAAAGGCGAACAATATATTATTGCCTCCGGTCTTGAATATGACGACGAATTCACCCGCAGCTTCGAAGAACTGGTCGCGCCGTCCGTCGCGACCCCGGACGATGTTTTGCTGCACTTCCTCGACCTGTCCAGCGATGTTCTGATGCTTTCTCGCAAGGACGGCGCGTTCGAACACATCAACGACCGCTTTACCGATATTCTGGGCTTTACCTTATCCGACCTTGAAGGCCGCAGTTTCCTCGACCTCGTTCATCCTGACGATCGCGCCGGCGTTCGCGCCTCCATGCAGGCTCTGCAACGCGGGGAAACTTCCGGCAACGTGATTGATTTCGAATGCCGCCTGATCTCCAACGAAGCCCGTAGCTATTCCATGGAATGGAAACACAAGCTGGTGGCGGGAAAGATCTACAGCGCAGGCCGTGATATCACCGCGATTAAAAAGCACGAGCAGCAACTCATCAAGCGGGCGCAACAACTGTCCGAAGCCGAAGCCATCGGCCATATGGGTCACTGGCACTGGACGATCGGCGAGCAGGAATTGAGCTTTTCCGACGAAATCTATCGCATCTTCGGCGTCGCATCCGGCAAATTCCAGCCAACATTGGACTCGGTCAACGCAATGCTTCACCGCCGCGACGCGGGGCGCATGGAACAAGCATTTCAGCGCGCGGTGATAGAACAAAACGACCACGAAATCGATTTCCGCGTCATTACCCCGACAGGCGAAGTCCGGCATGTCCGTTGTCAAGGACGCTGCGAATTTGATTCCGAAGGCGATGTCAGCGGCCTTTACGGTATCATGCAGGACGTAACGCAAGCGATGAACCATGAGCGCGCTCTTCGCGAAGCCAAAGAATCCGCAGAACGAGCCTATGCCGCTAAATCGCAATTTTTGGCGAATATGAGCCATGAGCTACGCACGCCGCTGAATGCCATCATCGGCTTTTCCGAGATGATGCAACAGCAATTGCTCGGCCCTATCGGCAACGACCGCTACCTCGACTACATAAAAGGCATCAATGAAAGCGGCGAGCATTTATTAGACCTCATTACCGATATTCTCGATATGTCGAAAATAGAGGCTGGAAAATACACGCTCGATACCGAGGATTTGAACGTTACAAAAACCATCCGCCTTGCCGTTCACATGGTCGAAGGCCGCGCGATGGATCAGGGAATCAAGATCAAGATTCATGTTCCGGCAGATGATATTCATATCGTTGCCGACCGCCGCGCCGTCACGCAGATGATTTTGAACCTGCTCTCCAACGCCGTGAAATTCAGCCACCGCGACGGAATCGTTGATATCGAGGCCGTTGTGCAGCACGGTCATCTTTCGTTGCGCGTCAAAGATCATGGAATAGGAATACCCGCCAACAAGCTTCCCACCATCACCAACCCGTTCGAACAGGCTGCAAATCAATATACGCGCAGCCACGAAGGCTCGGGCCTTGGCCTTTCGATCACAAAAGAATTGGCGGAATTGCACGGCGGCGGTATTCATATTGAATCTACCGTCAATGTAGGCACAACCGTAACGATCCGATTGCCGCTGACAGCCATTCAAAAAACGTAAAAAATGCCTCTCAAAACGAAATTGCAAGAAGCCGTCGAAGATGCGCTTACACAAAAAGATATTGGCTTGATTTTACCGGCGCTGAGGGCCGCGCAATTCTACGCTGTCTGCACCTATGAAGAAGGCGTCCCCGTCATCTGGTTTATGCCATCGCCTGCCGACTCCTCTCGCTTTGTCATGACCGTGAGCGAAGACAAACAATGGCTGGAAGAAGCGTTTGCGCAAAACCCCCTGCGCCCCCACATGGATTTTCGCCCGCTCGACGGTTCCGGCATTCTCGAAATTGGCTTCGAAGAAAACGTAGAAGCATATGTGCTTTTTGGAACGGACGTCTTTAAAATATCGCGCAACTATTTCGAACACTGGGCAAAAAACATGCCAGAAGAATCCGGTTCGCACGCATGACACGCCCCCTCGCCTGCGGCATTGATTTCGGCACATCAAACTCAACCGTGTCGGTATCCGGTGATGCCGGAAACAATCTCATCTCTCTGGAAGAGGGTAAAACCACGCTCCCCAGCGCGATTTTCTTTGCGCAGGGCATGGCCCCGCAATATGGAAGACAGGCGATATCCTCTTATCTTGACGGGGAAGATGGCCGCTTGATGCGCGGTTTGAAAAAAATTCTTGGGACGTCATTGATGAACGATAAAACCATCATTGCCGGCAAGGCCGTGAGTTTTACGGACATCATCAAAACTTTTATTTCGCATTTAAAAAACAAAGCAGACCATTTTGCCGGACAGAGTATAGAAAATGTCGTTCTGGGCCGTCCTGTCCACTTTCATGACGATGACGAAAGCGCCGACAACGCAGCGCAAGAAACATTGGCCGCCATCGCCAAAGACGCAGGATTTTGCAATATAGAATTTTTATACGAGCCGCTTGCCGCCGCTTTTGCCCACGAGAGCAGAATTGAAGAAGAAAAATTATCGCTGGTGGTAGACCTTGGCGGCGGAACGTCGGATTTTTCCGTGATTAAAATCTGCCGCCAAAATCTTTTCAAAACAGACCGCAAGGACGACATCCTGTCCACGGCCGGCGTGCGTATCGGCGGCACAAGTTTTGACGGCCAGCTGAGCCTGAAATGCTTTATGCCGTCCTTAGGTTTGGGAAGCCAATATCACGACTTGTTCGACAAAAAAAAGCTAATGCCCGTGCCCAGCGGGGTTTACAGGGATTTGTCGGATTGGGCCTTCGTCAATATGGCGCAAAGCAAAAAAGCCGTCAACGAAACGCTCGACATCAAGCGCCGCGCTTCGCAAGAAGATAAAATAGGGCGTCTTTTGTATGTGCAACAAAACCATCTCGGCCACGCTTTGCTTGGCGAAGTTGAAAAGACAAAAATTGCCCTCACAGATGAGCATACTCATATTGCGGGATTAAAAGAACTGGGACCGGATTTTAAAGTCGACGTCACCCGTGAAATCTTTGAAGAAGCGATTAAAACGGATGTGCAACGCATAGAACAAACCATCCATGAATGCTTGTTGCGCGCCAGAGTTTCCAAAGAAAAGATCGAAATTATCGTTCTGACAGGAGGATCGACAGAACTTCCCGTTATCAACCGAATGATCGAGAATTTATTCCCGCATGCACTGATTTCACAAGGCAATAAACTGGACAGCGTCGGTCTGGGCCTTGCCTACCGCGCCGCGAATATCTTTTAGAGCAATAAAAAAGGAAGGATAATCCTTCCAGCCGTCATCCCTCAGATCCGTTCGCGAGCAAGTAGTCATGCATCTGCATGCTTTGCTCTGCGGCAAGACAGGCATCTATGCCCTTTTTATAGTCGGGATATTTCAACGTCACGCCTAATTCACGCTTGATACGACTGTTCGCCACGCGCTTGTTGTCGTTGTAGAAACTCCGCGCAATCGGCGCCATGTCGGCTTCATTGTACGGAATAAGCGGCGGCGGCGTAAGGCCAAGCAGTTCGCAAGCGTATGTAATCACTTCCCAGCTCGGCACAGGATCATCATCCGCCAAATTATATGCGGCCCCGGGATTCGGCTTTGCCATCGAGGCCAAGAGCACCTGAACGATATCTTCCACATGGATGCGGTTGAACACCTGCCCCGGTTTGTTGATACGGCGGGCGACGCCGGCGCGGACGGAATCCAGCGCGCTGCGCCCCGGTCCGTAAATTCCCGCAAGTCGGAAGATATGCAGAGGAAAGCCGTAACCATGCAGCAAGGATAGCCACTCTTCTTCGGCACGGACGCGGCGCGAACCGCGGCGCGAGTTGGGACGGATTTCCGAATATTCATCCACTACGCCGCCGTCGCGATCGCCGTATACGCCGGTCGTGGAAAGATAGCCCACCCATTCGAGAGTCGGGATCCGGATCAAATCCGCCGCATGCTGCGCAAATGTGGGGTCGCCCATATCGTCCGGCGGCGTAGACAGTAGCAAATGGGTTGTGCCGTCGAGAATAAAATACGGATCGCCGAGCGGACGTTCATAATCGAACAAATGCGCCTGCACGCCGCGGGAACGCAAGAAAGCGCGTTTGTCCGGATCGCGCGTGGTGCCACCAATAGCCCAGCCGCCTTGCGCCTGCAATTCGTGCGCAAGAAAGTCGCAGGTATAGCCATACCCGAAACAAAACAATTTTTTCTTACCTTGAACCATATTCACCCACCCATTACGGATTTATTGTTCTTTTGTCCGGTTCAAAGGACGTTTTAAAAATCCACGTTTTCGTAGTGTTCGACAGGCGTAAAGCCCGGAATTCTGTCTTCCAGCAACGGTTTAAAGCTGGGGCGCGATTTCACGCGGGCATACCAGTCGCGCGCATGATGATGCTCATCCCACGGCACGTCGCCGATATAATCGATAGCGGATAAATGAGCGGCGGCGGCAATATCGGCCAACGTAAATTTCTCGCCTGCCAGCCATGTGCGTTTTTCACATAAAAACCCGATATAATCCAGATGATAGTGAATGTTGGCATGCCCGGCGCGGATCGAAGGACCGTGCGGCTCGCCCAGCTTCAAGAAGCGCTTCATCAATTTTTCGCCGACCAGATTGTCCGTCACTTCACGGTTGAACTTTACGTCAAACCATCCGACGAGGCGGCGGGTCTCCGCGCGGTCATGCGGGTCTTTGCCCAGCAAATCGATTTCCGGATAAACTTCCTCGAGATATTCGCAGATTACTTGGGAATTGGAGAGAATGACGCCGTCTTGTTCGACGAGGACCGGCACGTCGCCGGCCGGGTTCATAGCCAGAAAAGCAGTGCGGCGTTCCCAGATTTTCTCCACCTGCAGGTCGAATTCTAGCTTTTTCTCGGCGAGCGCAACGCGCACTTTCCGCGAAAAAGGATGGAGCCAGACATGGTAAAGCGTTCTCATGATGCGTTGCACTTTACCTTATTGAAAAGGCTAGGTACAGGGCCTTTGTAAAACAGCTCATTGTACCGCCTTGAGATCTATTTTGACCTTCACGGCGTGTAGCACGGCTGATTCATCCTCCCACTCGCCCTGTCCCACGCCAAAATCAGTGCGATTCAAATCGGCCTCGCCCACCATGTGCGCGGTTTTCTGCGCAATATCGAGTGTAAAAGGCAGGATCAACGGCATGGTCTTATCCCGAATAGTCAGATTGCCGATGGCAACATAATTGTTGCCGTCTCCTTTCTCGAATTTTGTCGCTACAAAATGAGCCTGCGGGAATTTCATCGCATCGAACCAGTCTTCGCCGACAATATTGGAATCCCGTTCGGCATCCCCCGTCGCAACATTGGCCATATGGATAGTGATATCGGCTTTGGCCGTTGAAAGATCGGCAGGGTCGAAAATGATCGTTCCGTCATATTGTTTCAAATCGCCTGTGAAAGCTGCGCCATAAAGCGTGGCTTCGAATTGCAGATGGCTGACATCCGGCACAATCGCCCAGCCGTGCGGCGGAAGATTTGCCGTAGACGGTTGCGATGCTACAGGAACAGCCGCAGGAGTCTCGGGCGCGGCGGCAACTTCCTGCGGTTTCGCCGCCGTGAATTTTTGCAACAAAACACCCAGCGATAGAAAATAAGACAACCCCAACACCAGCACGATAAAGGCGGCAAACCCGATCCCGGCCTGAGCATATGCCATGCGCTTCAAGGTCTCATCCTTATCCAGAACATGATGTTTGATCGCGCCCGCAACATGCAACGCCAAGACCAATAGCAACGTGTACCCGAGAAGTTCATGCACGTCTCCGAATAGATCGCCCAGCGCTTCGTCCTTGCCGATCAAATGCGGCATCTGGATGCCAAAGAACGGAACGGGAAATTCGCCGGCGTTCGACATCAGCCAGCCTGAAAGCGGCATGCCGATGATGCAGACGTAAAGCCAGAAATGTGCCGCACCGGCCAAAGTCGTTTCCCAATGCGCGTGGGTTTCCAAATGCTCGGGCGGAGGCGAGACAAAGCGCCAGATGATCCGCCCGATCCCGAGAAAGAACACCAAAAGACCGAAAGATTTGTGCAGGGCATAGATCTGGAATTTAAAGGGCTCGTTAGGAAGCATCCCCATGCCGATGCCCACAGGCAACAAGCCGATAATCAGAACAGCGATCAGCCAGTGAAAGGATTTGGCGGCAATTCCGTACTCATTTTCGCTGTTTGCCAAGCCCATAAAAATCCCCTTTAAAAAAATGATCGTTCGTAAAGCCAGACGCCCAGCCCGCTTCCCAGTCCTGCGAAAACCCAAACGGCCAGTCCATAGGTCCAACGCAAAGATTTATCTTTGACCAAATCCCTTGTGGAATAATGCTTCAAAAAGACATTGATGACGACAAGGCCGATAAGGAAGCCGAGCAAAAATCCACCGATTCCAAAGACGTAAACCATGCCCCAAGTTAGCGCGACACGGACGGCGCGGCAAGAAGCGCCACGCGCGTATCCCCGTAATCCCGCGTCAGGATGAGTTCATAGCCCAACGACGCGAGCGTTGCAGGATTCCATGTCTTTTCCGTTTCCGTGAGAATGACGGCGTTGGGCGCGATCCATCCCCCGCTCTGAAGGGCTACAAGCGATTGCTGCACCAGATC
Source organism: Micavibrio aeruginosavorus (assembly GCA_003241475.1). Taxonomy (GTDB): domain Bacteria; phylum Pseudomonadota; class Alphaproteobacteria; order Micavibrionales; family Micavibrionaceae; genus Micavibrio_A; species Micavibrio_A aeruginosavorus_A. The sequence continues at coordinate 18,264 of QFQB01000006.1, read as the reverse complement.
CTGCTTGTAGGGAGGGTCCAGAAAAACCAGATTTGCTGCGGACTCGGACATAGGCTTGATCCCCAGCTTTGTAGCATCCTTCAAAACGAAAGAAGATTTCGCCCCGATTTTGAGTGCAACATAATTTTTGCGGCAAAGGTCAAGAGATCTGCGGTTTTTTTCGATAAAGGTGCAGCATAAACCGCCCCATGAGAGTGCTTCTATGCCCAGAGCCCCCGTACCGCAAAAGGCATCCAAAACAACGGCGCCATCCACCACACCGCGGGCATTGAGTATGTTGAAAATGGCTTGGCGAACTTTGTCCGTCGTAGGCCGGATTGTCCGGTCTTGAGGAGATTCCAGCAATCGCCCGCCGTAAAGGCCGCCCGTAATGCGCATCAGAGCTTCCGCCCTTTGAAAAAGCCCGCAAGCTGTTCCTTAAGCATCTGCGGCTTTACTTCCAAAACCGCCCCTTTAGGCAGGCTCCCCAGATGAAAGGGACCGTAGGACACGCGGATAAGGCGGTTTACGACCAGTTCGAGATGTTCCATAACATTGCGGACCTCGCGGTTTTTGCCTTCCGTGATTGCAACTTCGATCCAGACATTGGCCCCTTGCTGGCTTTCCAGTTTGGCCTCGATAGGACCGTATTTCACACCCTTATAGGTCAGACCTTTTTTAAGGCTTTCCAGCTTGGTCTGGCTGACGCGGCCATGGGCGCGGACACGGTATTTTCGCACCCAACCTGTGGCAGGCAACTCCATGTAACGCGAGAGCTCCCCATCGTTGGTGAGCAACAAGAGCCCTTCAGTGGTCAAATCCAGACGACCAACGGTAACCACGCGCGGCAAGGCTTTGGGCAAGGCATCGAAGATGGTTTTACGGCCCTTTTCATCGCGGGCGGTGGTCACCAGATTATTGGGTTTGTGATACAAAAAAAGGCGGGTCTTTTCGGCTTCTTGCAGTTTTTCGCCATCCACCACAACCTCATCGGCGGGGCCGACCACAAAAGCGGGGGTCTGAAGTTTCTTGCCGTTCACATAAACGCGGCCGGCCTCGATCCACTTTTCGGCGTCGCGGCGCGAACACAGGCCCGCCCGCGCCATAACCTTGGCGATCCGTTCCCCTTTGCCTTCTGCCTCATTTTCCATTATTGAAAAGCCCTATGTTTACAGAGCAAGACCATAGCCATATGCGCGCCGCGATGGAAGAGGCGAATAAAGCCGCCCGAGCCGGTGAAGTACCCATTGGCGCGGTTTTGGTCGATTGCGCGAGGGGCGAGATTGTCGCGCGGGCCGGAAATGCCACTATTGCGAAATCTGATCCCACAGCTCATGCCGAAATCGCCGTTATCCGTGCGCGGTGCGCGGAAGTCCAAGCCCAGCGCATACCGGACCATGATCTTTATGTGACACTGGAACCGTGCGCCATGTGCGCGGCCGCCATTGCCTTCGCACGTATCCGCCGCCTCGTTTTTGCGGCACCGGACCCAAAAGGCGGAGGGGTTCTGCATGGGGGCAAGTTTTACGAACAGCCTACCTGCCACCATAAGATCGCCGTTGAACACGGGATTTTGGCCGACGAGGCCGGAGATTTGTTACGGTCTTTTTTTAAGGAGCGCCGTTAGGCCGCTTTGGATTTTCCCGCCTTGATCGCCCGCCAGCCGATATCGCGGCGGCAGAAACCATCGGCAAAATCAATTTTATCGACGGCCTGATAAGCCTTTTGCTGCGCTTCGGCGATAGTATCCGCGAGGGCCGTGACACACAACACCCGCCCGCCGCTGCTCACCAGGTCCCCTGCAGTATTTTTTGATGTTCCGGCGTGGAATACCTTGGTTTCGGAGAGTGCATCCGCGCTATCAATTCCCTTGATAGAACCACCTTTGGCGTAAGATCCGGGATACCCCTTTGCCGCCAGAACCACGCCCATTGCGGCTTTGTCCGAAAAAGTCAAAGACGGGTGCGCATCCAGTTTTCCGGTAGCGCAAGCGTGCAGCAATTCCAGCAGATCATTTTCCAGCCGCATCATCATCGGCTGCGTTTCTGGGTCCCCGAAACGGGCATTGTATTCGATCAGATAAGGATCATCTTTTACCACCATAATGCCGGCAAAAAACACGCCCTGAAATGGATGACCGTCCTTGGCCATGCCTTTGGCCGTGGGCAGGATAATCCGTTGCATGATTTTTTGCTGCAGGTCGTAATCCATAAAGTGCGCCGGCGAGTAGGCTCCCATGCCGCCCGTATTCAAACCTGTATCGCCCTCCCCGACGCGCTTATGGTCCTGCGCAGACGTAAAGGGTAGCACCGTTGTGCCATCGCACAGGGCGAAAAAGCTCAACTCCTCGCCATCCATATACTCTTCGACCACAACCTCGTGACCCGCCGCGCCGAATGCGTTGCCGGCCAGCATATCTTGGACGGCCGCAACGGCCTCATCCACGGTTGATGCAATAATAACGCCTTTGCCGGCCGCCAAACCGTCCGCCTTGACCACGATCGGCGCGCCGGTTTTGCGGATAAATTCTTCAGCCTTGGCCGCATCAGCGAAGCGCCCGTAGCCTGCTGTAGGAATATCGTATTTGCTACACAAATCCTTGGTAAAGCCTTTGGAGCCTTCCAGTTGCGCAGCATCCTTTTTCGGCCCGAAAGCGGGAATGCCCGAGGCCTCCAGCGCATCGACCAAACCTGCCACCAGCGGCCCTTCAGGCCCGACCACCACAAAATCAATGGCCAAATCCTGTGCCAGTTTCACAAGGCCGGAAATATCATCAACGGAGACAGGGCAAAGTTCGGCCACATCCGCAATACCGGGATTGCCGGGTGCGCAATATAATTTGCTGCACTTGGGACTGGCGGCAATTTTCCACGCCAAAGCATGTTCGCGTCCGCCCGATCCGATCAACAAAACCTTCATGGAAATGCCTCCTTATGAATATCGGCGGCACTATGCCTTTAATCGTCCAGCATGACAAGCGAGGTATTGCCGCCCGCCGCCGTGGTATTGATGGAAACCGTCTTCTCGACCGCAAAGCGGTGCAGGTAATACGGCCCGCCAGCCTTCGGCCCTGTTCCGGACAGTCCGTTCCCGCCAAAGGGCTGAACACCGACCACCGCCCCTGTGATGGAGCGGTTGATATAGACATTTCCTGCCGCAATTTCCTGAATGGCTTTGGCCGCCGCCGCATCAACGCGGGTATGATAGCCAAAGGTCAAACCATAGCCGCTGCCGTTGATTTCGCGGATAACGGCTGGCAATTGCCCCGCCTGATAGCGGATAATATGAAGCGCAGGGCCGAAAATCTCTTTTTTAAGGTCAGACAACCCATTGATTTCAAAAGCAATAGGCGCAAAATAATGCCCTTGCTTGCGCAATTCTTCTGAAAGCGGCGCCTGGGCTATGAATTTGCCGATCCCTTCCAGCGTCGATTTATGCTGCTGCAGGGTCGCCAGCGCTTCTTCGTCGATCAACGGGCCGATATCAGTGCTGTAAATCTGCGGGTTGCCCAGCTTAAGCTCGGCCATCGCCCCTTGCAGCATTTTGATGGTTTTATCAGCAATCTCCTGCTGCACAAAAAGAACCCGCGCGGCAGAACAGCGCTGTCCCGCAGAGCCAAAGGCCGACAAAACCACATCATCCACAACCTGTTCGATCAACGCGGAGGAATCGACGATAATAGCGTTCTGGCCTCCGGTTTCGGCAATGAACGGCGCAATCGGTCCATCCTTGGCCGCCAAGGCGCGATTGATGGAAAAAGCGGCCCCCGTAGACCCTGTGAAAGCGATCCCCGCAACATTCTTATGCTGCACGATGATTTCCCCGACCCGCCCGTCGCCGATCAGCAATTGAAGCGCCCCCGCAGGCACGCCTGCCTTGTGCATCAGACGCACGGCTTCAAGCGCAATAAACGGCGTTTGTTCGGCAGGTTTTGCGACAACGGCATTGCCTGCCATAAGCGCCGCCGCGATCTGGCCGGTGAAAATAGCCAAGGGGAAGTTCCACGGGCTTATACAAACGAAGGTTCCGCGACCCTGCAGCATAATTTTATTGCTCTCGCCTGTGTAGGTGCTCAGATTTCTGCCGTTTTCATGGAAATCAGCCTCGCCAACCGCAGCATAATATCGGCAAAAATCGACCGCCTCGCGCACCTCGGCGACCGCATCGGACAAAGTCTTTCCTGCCTCATTCACGCACAATGAAAGCAATAAAGCCTCGTTGTCCTGATAAAGATCGGCGATTTTGTTCAAGATGGACGCGCGGTGCGAAGAGGATGTCCTGCTCCACGCCGAAAAGCCAGCCTCCGCCGCGGCAAACGCTTGATCCGCCAAGTCCTCGTTGGCGTAATAAGCGGTTCCGATCTTATGCATATAATCGGAAGGACTGGTGATGTCGACGCCGATGCCGGTCGGCGCAGACCGCCCATCGATAAGAGAGGCGCAAATAAGGCCGCGGGCCTCGAATGCCTCATCCATCTGTTGCAGCAAAGACTGCAAAGTCTGCGCATCGTCCAGATCGACGCCGCGCGAGTTGAGGCGATCCATGAAGATATTGCGCGGCAACGGGATAGACGGGTGCGGCCCGCCGCCCTGTTCAAGGACTTCTTCCAGCGGATCGCCAGCCAGCATCTGCGGCATAACCATGGGATCGAATACCTTGCCCACAAAAGAGGAATTGGCGCCGTTCTCCAGCAACCGCCGCACCAGATAAGGCAAAAGATCGCGATGCACGCCGACAGGCGCATAAATGCGAACGGAAGGCTTTTCCGTCTCCAGCAATCGGTCATAAAGCGCATCGCCCATGCCGAACAGCCGCTGGAATTCAAACCCGTTCCGGCTTCCGCTATCCATATCCAGAATCGCTTGCACCGTGTGGGCATTGTGCGTCCCGAACATCGGGTAAACATATTCCCGCGCCCGCAGCAATTTTTGAGCGCAGGCAAGGTAGGAAAGATCGGTATGGCGCTTGCGGGTAAAAACCGGATAATCGTCCAGCCCCTTCACCTGAGCCCGTTTGATCTCCGCATCCCAATAAGCCCCTTTGACGAGACGAATCTGGATGCGGCGGCCGCTGTCCTGCGCCAGCGCGATCAAACCCTCGATCAGCGGCAAGGCTCTTTTACTGTAGGCCTGAACGGCAAGACCGAACCCTTCCCATCCTGTCAGGGTGATATCTTCCGCCATCGCACGGACGATCTTAAGGGAAATTTCCAGCCGGTCGGCTTCTTCGGCGTCAACGGTCAGGCAAATGTTGTAATTGGCGGCTTTGCGGCAAAGGACGCTTAACTTGGCGATCAAGGCCGGAAGACAATATTCTTCCTGAGCAGCACTGTAGCGGGGGTGTAGCGCCGAAAGCTTGACCGATATGCCGGGTGCCGGGGCATCGCCGCGGCCCCTTGCCTGTCCGATGGCCTCGATGGCATCTTCATACAGTTTGAAATAGGCCTCGGCATCTTCCATGGTGCGGGCACCCTCGCCCAGCATGTCATAGGAAAACAGATAGTTTTTTTCTGCCGTCAGGACCGCAGCATTTTTAAGGGCCTCATCGATTTTCTGGCCCAGCACGAACTGTCCGCCAAGCAGTTTCATACCCTCCTGCATCGCCTTGCGGATAACAGGCTCGCCCAGTCGTGAAAGTGGCCCGTTTAAGGTCGCCTTGGAAACAGACAGCCCCATTCCCGCCATGCGGAGCATCCAGTCATCGACCGCCCCGCCCTCCTTGATCCATTTGGTGCGGGCGATCTTGTCGCGGATCAAATTGTTGGCTGTGGCGGCATCCGGCACCCGCAGCAAGGCTTCGGCTAAAGACATCAAAGCCAGCCCCTCTTGCGTGGACAGGCTGTAAGTTTGAAAGAAGCTTTCGATGCTACCCGAGCGGCGCTTGGCCCCGCGCATCGCCTCGATCATTTCGATTGTCTTTTGCGAAACGCGTTGCGCCCGCCCGCCATCCCAATCAAGCGCGGAAACCAACCCATCGACGCATTCTTTTTCCGGCATCGCCAGATAGCGGGGAAGAGACTGGAAATAGTCGCGGGCCATGGCGGATAATCCATCGGTTGAGATTTATGCAACCACTCTATACTATCGACCATCATGACAGAAGACCTCTTCACTGTAGCAGCCACAACAAAGCGTAGCAACGTTCCGGAAATGAGCGTGTCCGAGCTCGCCTTTTCCCTAAAGAGAACTTTGGAGGAAACCTATGGCCGCGTGCGCGTGCGCGGCGAATTGTCGGGATTGAAACTCGCATCCTCAGGACATTTATATGGTGATCTGAAAGACGAAGACTCTGTCATCAATATCGTGTGCTGGAAAGGCACTATGGCCAAACTCGGCCTTCGCCCCGAAGACGGACTGGATGTCGTCATCACCGGCAAGATGACCAGCTATCCCAAAAACTCCCGATACCAGCTTGTGATTGATTCCATGGAGCTGGCAGGCGAAGGCGCGCTTTTGAAAATGCTCGAAGACCGCCGCAAAAAACTGGCTGCTGAAGGCTTGTTCGATGAAAACCGCAAAAAACCGATCCCGTTTTTGCCCAATGTCATCGGCGTTGTAACATCCCCCACCGGCGCCGTTATTCGCGATATCATTCACCGTATTTCGGAACGCTTCCCGCGCCATATTCTTGTCTGGCCCGTGGCGGTTCAGGGAACCGGCGCGGCGGATCAGATTGCAACGGCCATCCAAGGCTTCAACGCGATGGCGCAAAAACCGGACCTGATTATTGTGGCGCGCGGCGGCGGCAGTCTGGAAGACCTCATGGCCTTTAATGAAGAAAATGTCGTGCGTGCGGCGGCGGCCTCCGTCATTCCCCTGATCTCGGCCGTTGGCCATGAAACCGACACGACCCTTATTGATTATGCCGCCGACCTTCGAGCGCCCACACCCACAGGGGCCGCCGAGCGATCCGTCCCCGTCCGCATCGACCTCTTGAATGCCGTCCGGCGCGACGAACAGCGCATGACACACGCAGTTTCCCGGCGTCTTTCCGAACTTTCCTCCCGCCTTGAGGCTGCCCGCGCCAAACTCGGTGATCCAGCCCAGCTCTTGAACCTCAAAGCGCAGACGCTCGACAATACGGCGGACAAATTACTGCACGGGTTCGAGCGCATGGTCTCGCGCAAAAGCCAGATTCTGGCTCCGCTCGTCCCAAGGCATCCCCGCACTTTGATCGGCGAAAAGACCCGTCACCTCTCGCTGGTAGCCCCCTCCCTTGAACGCGCCGGTATCAACCTGCTTAAAGATCCGCAAAAGCATCTCGACCATACGGTCCGCATGCTCGAAAGCCTATCTTTCAAAAAGGTGCTGGAACGCGGTTATGCGGTGGTCCGCGGACAGGACGGCAAAGTCGTATCAACCGCCCAAGATGCCCAAAAAGAAGACGTTTTGGCCCTGCAATTCAAGGACGAAGGCCACTTAAACGTCCGCAAAGCGTAAATTTTGTTGCTTTTTGTGCTATGATACGAAAAGAAAGAGGCATCATGCGCGTGCAAATAAAGGATTTGATGGACAAGTTGGGGGTCGGGTACGTCCTGTCTCGCTACGAAACCTGTCCGTGGTCTGCGTATGACCCCGAAAAAGGCATCACAGCCATGGCCGAAGTCCGGATGAACAATGAAGGCGACGAGGTAGAAGCCGAAATCCAGTTTCTTTACGACAATCCCGAAGATGGCAAACCGCCTGTCGAGCAAATGGTTTTCATTTATGCAAAACCTGTTGTTTCTGGCCAATGGTCGCCCACGATTTTTCAGATTCGTCGTAAAGATGAAACCATTGAACTCTACGGCTGGGAAGAAAAGTGCTGTAATTTCTTCCGCGCCTGCATCCAGGACATCAAGATGGATATAGTTCCGGACATTGATGAGATTGCAGAGCGCGAACTAGGCGGAGACGAGCGTTTCCGCGATGCAAGACGCGGCGGCGGCAGTAAAGCGCCGAAAATTAAACCGCAGGCCTTGCTCGGCATGAAGAATGGCCGCGGGTTTTAATTGCAATTTCCTAAAGTACGCATATCCTGGTAGGTAGGCTTCCGCCTTCATGCCTGCTTAATCTAAGTAAATCTTCGTTAATTTTTTCCGCGTACGACCCAAACTAAGCCATGTCCAGAGAGAAATGCTATGAAAAATCTAAAGATCAAATTCAAAATTCTATTTCCCGTTCTATTCTTTCTGGCGCTGGTTGCTATAGGAAATGTTGTGCAATATTTCGGCGTTACGCAGGTCGGAAGGCAAACCGATGTCATTTCCGACGATTTGCTCCCCCGCATAACAAAAGTCCTGAATATCAACCTTGCGGTTTCAGATTACCGCAGGTCGCAGTACGCTTTTTTGCTTTCTCATACCGAAGCTGATCTTCAACGCTATGAACAACGCATGGCGGCCGCAGCCGAGCGAATTACAAAAATCTCAGGTGAATACGAACCAATGATTCGACCTGATCAAGACGAACAACGAGGCTTCTATGATAATTTTATAAAACAATGGAACGAATATCTTGTTGTTTCGAAGCACATAGAACAATTGAAGTTTTCGGGCAATGAAGAGCAGGCTATCCAGACCGCAAAAGATTCCGTAAAGATTTACGATGCGATAACCAAAGACATTTCCGGGATTGTTGCGGTTAACGAAAGAAACGCAGCGACGGCCGGCGGCACGGCGGATGTAGCTCTTCGCCAGAACCAGATTGTATCTTTTAGCCTTGTGATAGGTTTATTCCTGTTCGGCCTGTTTATCGTCCACATGCTGGTGCGCTCCATTGCCCAGCCGATCACGAACGTAACGGACTATATGAACTACCTCGCTCAAGGCAATCTTGATAAAGACGTGCCGGACCGTGACCGCAAAGACGAGATCGGCGTGATGAGCAGCGCTATCCAAATCTTCAAAGACAACATGGTTAAGGCCAAGAGTCTTGAGACAGAACAGGAAATGGATCGCGCCATCAAAGAGCAAAAGCAGGTAAAAATCGATGCCGCCGTCAAAAAATTCCAGCTATCCATGGCCGATATTGTAAAATTCGTGGCCAGCGCTTCAACGGAACTACAAGCCTCGGCGCAATCCTTGTCTTCCAGCGCGGAAGAAACATCGAAACAATCGGGCGCCGTTGCCGCTGCCTCACAACAAGCTGCCGCCAACGTTCAGACTGTAGCAAGCGCCACAGAAGAATTGTCCTCGTCCATCAATGAAATCTCTTCACAGGTTTCAAGATCTTCCCAAGTAGCGGCCCGTGCTGTTGAAGACGCGGAAAAAGCCGGTCAAAGCGTCTCTGAACTGGTTGATGCCGCCCTTAAAATCGGCGAGGTCACACAGATTATTTCGGCGATTGCAGAACAAACCAATCTTCTCGCGCTCAACGCGACGATTGAAGCGGCTCGCGCAGGCGAGGCCGGAAAAGGTTTTGCCGTCGTTGCATCGGAAGTCAAAAACCTTGCCAATGAATCAACCAAAGCCACGGAAGAAATTTCCAGCCAGATCGCCCATATTCAAAGCATCAGCCAGACATCGGCGGATGCAATCGAAACCATTTGCCGCATCATCCGCGAAATTGATGAAATTTCCGGAACGATTTCCGCTGCCATTCAGGAACAGACGTCCGCAACGCAAGAAATTTCGCGTAACGTCAGCGAAGCCTACACCGGCACTTCGGAAGTGACGCAAAATATCGGTTCGGTCAGCGATGCCGCAAACAGTACGGGATCGGCCTCACAGCAAGTTCTCTCCGCCGCTGATGAGCTTTCCAGACAATCGGAAACACTTCGTGAAGAGTTTGATGTCTTTATCCGGTCCTTAGAGGCCGCCTAACAAAAAAGCCCGGCAATGCCGGGCTTTTTTCTGCTGATGATATACAATCAAGCACGAATATTTTGCGTCACTATAATGCCGAAATCGCCAGCAACTTTCGCCAGTCCTCCATAGATAGGCTCTCCTAAGGCGCGATAAATCCAGTCCGATCCGACACGCTCTACATAGCCGATATAAAGCCCTGTGGCGGAGCCCATATCCTCGTCCAGCTCAAAGCGGAACGTTTCCATGTTCGTCTCGTTGTTTACGATGCGGAAATAGACATTCTTGACCATCGTGAAATTATTGCTGTTCATATCAAGATCGTAGATCGAAAGCACAAAAGCGATTTTAACAACCTCGAACGGCAAAGCCATCAAATCGATCGCGATCTGCTCGTCATCGCCGTCTCCGGCGCCCGTGCGGGAATCGCCCATATGCTTGACCGCGCCGTCGCGTCCGGCAAGGTTGTTGTAGAAAACGAAATCTTCGTCCTCGCGCGTTTTGTCGTTCTTATCGAGCAAGAAGACGCTGGCATCGACATCGATAGGATCGCCTTCGAATTTCTTTAGATCCCAGCCCACGCCGACCGTGATTTCACGAATGGCCGGATCAAGACGGGTCATGTTGATCTCTTCGCCTTTTTTGACGCGAACCATGCCCGGCGTATCCATCATCACGATCGGATGCAGGTCCAGATTGTCGTCATCGCCTTCGTTGTTATAATCACTCATGATCGTCCCTTTATTGGTTCAGAAACAGTGTAGCCTTGTATGACCCAGCCATCCAGCCCAAAAGCTTACGGTCTTTTGCGCCCGTCTTCCCATGATAAGCCATAACCGAACGCCCGGTCCATTTCTGCATGCCCAGGAAAATATTCAAGGCAACTGGTCAGTTTGATGCCACCACGTATATTTTCAATGCCCGCCACGGCGCATACAGGCAAATCCGTACGCCCTGTGTTCAAGGTCACGATCATAGGTTGCTCGCCCGGAACACGCACCTGAACTTGGGGACGGACGGCATGCCAGTTTTCCGCACCGTCATATATATAGACATAGATTAGAAGTTTTTCGATTTTCTCCCACTCTGCCCCATTGATAATGATGCGTTCATCCGGCCCTTCGCGATCGCCGGTGCGCTCGTCGCGGCTCAACGCAATGTAAGGCTCGCTTTTTAAAGCGCCATGCTCGTCGCCGAATGCCTGCAAGCCGCCTCGAATAGCGTTCTTGAGCTTATACAGACAACCCAGATCGAGATCGACACCAGCCCTTAGCACTTTCTTCTTGATGAATTTCCCTAAAAAATTCTTTGAGTTTTCGACCGCAACATTGTCCCAAGCCACGGCAATCTCGAAATCGGGCAAGCCGCCCTCGGGCTGGTCGACAACTACAACTTCGCCGGGTCCGGATAAAAAGCCATGCGCCTGATGAGAATCAGCGCTGCTGATATAACCCGCCGCCCCCATACCACCATATCGGGATTTAACCGACCGGTCGCGCTCCGCCGCAAGCAAAGAGCCTTGGGATCCGTTGGGGGTGTCTGGCATGTGAAGCAAAGCCTTTCTTGCGGTTTGTTCACCCCATGTTAAATCACTTCATCGGCCAAATCCATTGCCCAATGTGCGCGCGAAAACAACTAGAATTTAATGTTAATGCCGTCAGGCCGCCAAACCCAAATCAACCCACGACATAATGCCGCCTTCAAGATTATAGGCCTTGTAGCCTCGCTGGGACAGATACGCGGCATAGTGCCGCGATCTCTCCCCTATAGCACAAACAAACAACACGGAGGTGTCCTTGGATACAGGGTTATCTGTAGCAACCCATTTCTCGAATATATCCTGCGGCATATTGATGCTGTTCGGAATATGAAAGAGGTCGAACGATTGCGGGGTACGAGTATCCACAATAAGGGCACCGGAATTCTGGCTCCGCCAGTTCTCAAGTTCCGCAGCATATACAGAAGGAACAATATGGATGACGCTACTGTCGAATTTATGAAGAGGCAATTCCAGCTCTTTATAGCCGAACAACTCCGGCATCCGCTCTTGAATATAGGAGATATACCACTCCATGCGGTCGCAAACGATAAAAACCGCATTGCAAGGCTCGGTTAATTCTCCGCCCAGCCCGCGCAAATGACGAATTGCGGCGGTAAAATTAGCGCCTGAGGATGGTCCGCAGAGAATAGCGCAATCGCGCGCCAAAGTCAGCATTCCCTGAAGCCCGTCTTCCTCGGTTAAAGGATAAATACAGTCATAATAATCCTTTTGAAACATAGAGCTTTCCATCATCTGCGCCATATTGCGGATGCCCGGAATAAAGTGCCCCGTCTGCGCCATCACGCCGATGGCTTTGAATTTTGGATTATCGCGCTTCAACCTATTGGCAATGCCGAGACTCGAACCAGTTGTACCAAGCCCGCCGAAGAAATAATCAACCGCTCCCAGATCATCCAGAATTTCTTTTGCCGTTGTTTCCTCATGATAGGCAGGATTTTTTTCATTCGTAAACTGGCTGGGAAAATACGCCTTGCTCGGGTTGTCGCGCACGGTTTTCTCGATCAGATATTGCGGATCGTTCGGGTCCGAAGGATCAAAACAATTGCTGGCATTGACGATTTCCTCGATCTCCGCACCAAGGATTTGAAGAATTTCCTTTTGCTCCTTTACTTTTTTCAAGGCGCTGACCAATTTGAATTTTACGCCGCGGGATGATGCAATCGCCGCCAGAGATTTTGCCGTGTTGCCGCTGGAATTCTCGTAGATCGTCATGCCGTGCGCCGCGATATTGTCCAGATCATCCTTGATCATGCCCCACACGGTGCGGTCTTTGACCGAGCCGAACGGGTTCAGCATTTCCAATTTCGCATAAAGCGAAATATTTTTCAGACCGGTCACATGGTCCGGTATGCGGATCATGGGCGTATTGCCGATCAAATCGGTCATTTTTTCAACAATCATGGTGTTGTCTCCTGATAGTTTTGGTCTTCTGCGGCAGACCATTGATTCATTTTTTTTGTAACGGCAATCTTCCGAGCGACGGGCTGCATGAGGCTTTCGCTTTCCACGAAATCCATCAAGTAAGCCGCAGTGTTGGAAAAGACGACGACATCGTCTCTTTTGGGCAATTTTGCAGGATAGGTTTTGTTGTACTGGATCATGTCATAAGCCAGACAAAGATTGCCCATATAGTACACGCCGTCTGTATGAGCCGTATTCCGGGTCTCGTCGCGGTAAAGAACAACAGGTTCGGTCAGTTGCTTTTGATCGACGGATTGTATATTGCTCCGATTCATATCCAGCCCCACGAGCGTTTCGCCCAAAGCGGATTCTTTTGTAAAGGCAACCTTACCCAGCGTAATACCGCATTGATCGAACATGGCTTTGCCCGGCTCGATATGCAGCTCCAGCAGGGAATCGCGCAAAATATCCGCAAATCTCTGGCCGCCGAAATCCGGAAGCGGACTGGAAAGAAGATAATCGAGCATCTCGCTTTTAGCGCGGAAAGGCGCATGGTCGAGGAACATGGGCCCGCCCGCAAGAACCCCGTTTTCATTGCGATAGCCTAAACCCGTTGCATTCCATGTCTGCGGCGGAATTTCGCCAAGAACCGATTTTTTAAGCGCTGTCGTATACTCGTTCCATTCGGCGCAATCATCCGCATACATAATGGGATAGCCACCGCCGATGTTTACGGCACGCGGATGAAGTCCCGCTTTAATGGATTTTAGGGTTGCCGCAAGGACATTTCCGACGGCGACAAGACGCATCTCTTCCAAATTGGTGGCGATGTGAAATGAAAATCCTTTAAAAGCCAGAATATTTTTGTGGACGAGCAAAAATTCAATAATCCGGTCTAAGTGCTTTATATGAATTCCAAACGTCGCGTCATGCGCCGTAAAGGAAGCATGCGCAGAATGAAACCCGCACAGGCGTACGCCAAGATTCACAGGATGATCGGGATATTGCGCATGCAGGCCGACAATTTGCTGCAGTTCATCAAAGCTGTCGGCATTTATAAGTATGCCGTTTTTGATGCAAAGGGAAAGATAGTCTGTGTTTTTAGGACCATTGGCGACGACACGGTCCGCACTCCATCCGTTTTCCAATGCCGTTTTCAGGCTGTTGACGGAAGACACATCTACGCCCACATCATGCGTCTTCGCATGGCGCAGAAGCGCGATCGATTTACAGGGCTTCGTCACATAATAGATTCGCCCCCGCAAACGATGTTTTTTATAAACCGATTCAAACCCCGCTATATTGGGCTCCAGATTTTGCGGAAAAACCAGATTCAGCGGCGATCCATACCTGTCAACCAGATCAAACACGAATTTCTTGTTCGACAGGCACTCGCGTATGAGCGGATGAATGCGCGGCCGTAGCCTCGGCTGCGCCGCGGTCCATTCTTCCCGTTCATGCATGGACGCCGTTTGGGACATCATGTTGCGGCCTTTCCGGCGCTTGCCGCAAGCTGACCATAATGGAAGTCAGGATCGACCTGCTCCATCATGTCATAGCCGTATTTGCTACTGGCCCAGCCGTCCCCTGCGCGTTTGTGAAACTGATTGCCCACAGTAATATAGTGCGTCCAGTCGCGCGGCCCCAAAGCCTTGGCCGTCTGAACCATTGTTTTCAGGTTCTGGATTATGGTCTCGTCCAGATCGCTTACCGTGTAGTCGCGGCCTTTTTCAAGATTGCGGATGACGGCGAGATCGCCGAAGGCGCATAGCGCCTTTTGCCCGGTTTTCTCTTCGATAAACGCCAGATCGTCGGACGACACGATCTTGTTGGCAATCACGTATAAGCGAATGCCGAACGGCTTGGCGTATTGACTGGCCTGCTCGAAAACACCGATGGATTTCAATGTAGGCTCAAGCACCAGATAAATAGCGTCATAACGGCTGGCAAGACCAGAAGATGCAAACGGATCCGCCCCGGCGCATTTGTCGCCCACAACGAATTCATTTTCTTCATCCAGAAGATGGTTGAGAAAAATTCCCTCAGCGCCTGTGAATTTATGATAGCAGGTCGTACCCATATCTTCGTCGTCATGACCGCCTACCGCCATGAACCGCAGATTACCATCGCGCATGATGAATCTGCTACTGACAGGATCGCCGCCCGCAAACGTGATGAAATTGGAACCGCGGCCTGCAGGCGTCGACTCGATAAAATGCGTTGGATTGATGCGCATGTTCGTGCCGCGCGCATATTCGCGCAGGACGGATGCTTCCTGACCCAGACGCGGCAAGGCCTTTACCTTTTCGGGTTGCAAGCCGATAGCCGAAGACAGATGCTGATTGATATCGCCGTCAATCGCCAGAACCTGCTCGCCCGTAGCGGCTAGATAGCGAATGAACAAAGACGCAATGCTTGTTTTTCCGCTGCCGCCTTTTCCGCAAAATGCAATTCTCATCGTAATTCCTTTCTAAAGTTTAGTGTCTGGGGTCTTATCCGGAATCATCTTGTCGAGAAGCGGCATAAGCCCCTTCTCCGCCAGATACGCCTGACGATCCCGAGGCGTCTTGAGAGGCAAAAGCTCTTTAACAAACAAATCATGCATAGCCGGATCCTGCACAGCCAAGGCGGTAAGGGTACTGCACTGGACGCAAGCGACGCGATTATACGTGCCGTGCATAACGCTGTGATGGTGGTCGCTCGTCAAACCTTCATGGTCCAGATAATCGCCCCAACGCCGGTTCAAGCTACGCAACTCCTTGGTGTAGTCTTCCGCGCTTAGAGCATTGTCCAAAGCCAGCGACAGATAAGCGGCGGCAAAAGACGGATGCTTGTCCATAGCGCCGGACAAAACCTGCCAGATCAGACCGCTGCGGCTTTCTTCCTCGCGGAGATTCCAGCTTCCCAGCGGCAATTGTCCGAACTTGCGTTGATGCAGAATTTCATATGGACCGCGAATATCCGCAATACGCGCCGGATCATCCTCGCGCTCGCTTGCCTTGAAATCCATCAGTCTGGAAAGCGCGCCTTTTCCTGCTTTGAATGTCATTATAACCCTCCTGAAGAAAAGTGTTATAATATAACAAAAAGCATCATGGCAAGGGCTTGCAGCCAAATAAATCATTTTGGCCCTCCCGGCTTGGGGGCTACGCTGGTCCGCCGGCTTGCGGCATAAGCCGCAATATCGCGTGAAACTTGATTGTCGCCGCCGCATGTGACCATAAACAATTCCGGCGGAATGCCCGCCTTTTCGGCTTCGATGTCCAGCCTCTCGCGCAAATCGGCAGGCAGGTTCTCATATGATTTGCGCGAACCTGCGAGCAAACTCCGCTTCATTTCTGGCGGCAGAGACTGATACCACTCCGCCTGCGCGCCTTTCATGTGATCATGTGGGGCCATCATTTGAACGCCGGCGAATACGGCCGCACTGATGCCCGCCTGCATGACGAAAGCCCCCGCCTGCGACCGCGCCGAGCGCAAATGCCCGCCGAGAAAGCGATGCCACACGGCATAGGAAGCTACGAAAAATACAGCAGACAACCCGGCCATATTGCCTTGGGACAATCCGCCCAGCAAACCCGTTCCCGCCGCAAGGCCGTAATGAGCCACATGGCATGCCGCACTGGAACAGCTTCCCAAAAGAAGACTGTTCCAGTGACGCGACAAAAATCTGGCCGGTGCGGCCGCAATCGTCTGAGACGACATGTCGTTTATACAGACGGTGCGAATGTTGCTTGCGTACCGCGGCACATGGCGCAGCCCTGACTATCGCGGGTGTGGCCCGCCGCAAGATCTGCTTCGGCGCTCTGGAAGATGCTGGCCACAGAACGCTCGAACATCCCTTGCAGTACATGCCGCACGCCTTCTTGCGATGTGAAATGTTCGACAGCCGTGCGCAATGCCTCAAATTCAGGCTTATGCGCTACTTCGACAAGGGACAACGGACCTGAAGCCCATTTCTTGCTGGTATCATCATATCCCGTAAACATTTCGACCACGGCTTCATCGAGGAACGGGCCGTTTTCGGTCGGGTCCGGCTCTGCGCAGCATGTTGCTTTGTAGCCGCCTTTTTCTATGCGGTCCTTGATGTTCAAATCGCCAAGGCTCAGCGGCATGGAGCGAGCCGTCAAATCCATCGCGGCGCGCAGGCCTTCAATATGCGCATTGTGGTAGGAAACAATAGCCGCTTGCGGACGGGCAAGATTGGATTTTGCAAAAGACTCGCGGGCCGTATCCGTGAGCATCTTCTCGGGCTGAAACCCGTCAAACCCATGCATTTCAGGCATATATTGTTCAACGCGAAACAACGCCATCGAAATGAGAGCGGTGGAGTATTTGCCGGCATCGAATTCGCCGGCGCGGTTTGTGGCGATCTCGCGCGCCACGTCTTTGTGAAATTTGCACATAGGTCTTTCCTCTTGACTTGATCTGATTGTAAAAAACGGGCTGGTCAGATTAAGCGGAGGGCGGCCCTCTGGGTGCGAAAGAAAGAACGGCAGCAGAACGGAAAGTCCGGTCGTTCGTAAAATCTACCGAAACGGCGGAAGAAGGAGGCGCAACAAGCGTGAATGTCGGGCCATCCAAGAGGATTTTGCCGGAGACGAGAACTTGAAAGGCGCAAACCTTGCCGGTTTGCTGATTGTCTTGATGGCTCGGTTCCGGATTGTCTCCAGACGGGACGGAAATTGTTTTTTCGCCCATGCCGCTGCAGATAACGATTTCTGTAAATCCGTCTTTCGCGACCGTCGGCATAAAGCCCGCAGGCAGAGCCGCCTTTATCAGGACTGCGAAAAGCATGAAAGTCATCACCGCAAAAGCGGCAAAATCTTTCTTTCGGCTGATCTTGATTTTACGGGCGGACATTAACGCCTTATACGCTCCAACATATGAGGATGCAATACATCTCAAGAGAGGATATAAACTAATGTCATGGAACAAGACGATTCCTTGAAAATCCGCGCGTTTCCTCTATAACTGTCAAAAATCGACGACAAATAATCTGAACATTTTTTGGATAGGCGATTTTTGAACAAAATAAATAAGGAAAATCAATAAGATGGCCGCCTATCAATATGTTTACGTGATGAACGATCTGAAAAAGACCTTTCCGAATGGAAAAACCATTCTGAACGGCATCACGCTAAGCTTTTTCCCCGGCGCGAAAATCGGCGTCCTCGGCCCGAACGGCGCAGGAAAATCAACCCTTCTCAATAAAATCGCACCGGATCTCAATCTTGAAACAGGAGAAATCTCAGACAGTCTAGGTCGTGGCCGTCATACCACTCGAGCTGTTAGTTTTTACAACCTCAATGGGGGCAAAATTGCAGATACGCCAGGCTTTTCATCCTTGGATTATGAAGTTTCAACGGCTGAAGACCTCAATCAGGCCTTTCCAGAGCTTGCTTCTGTCAGTCGCGACTGTAAGTTCCGTAGCTGTACCCATACCCATGAGCCGTCTTGTGCTGTCAAGCCAGCTGTAGAAGAGGGTACCATTGCGTCCTTCCGTTTTGAAAACTACCTGCAATTTCTTAGCGAAATT
>QFQB01000067.1 GCA_003241475.1 Micavibrio aeruginosavorus | reverse complement strand
GCAGCGCGGCGGTAATGGCGAAGATGATACGCTGGGCATTTATTACGCCTTCGGCTTTCGGGATAATACAGTGTCGGGCGCCTCCATGTATCGCTCGCCTGATGAGCTGGCATGGGAGGTGCTTGGCACAGGCAATGACGGCCCAACTTTTGGCTGGGCGGCCACGGT
Source organism: Micavibrio aeruginosavorus (assembly GCA_003241475.1). Lineage (GTDB taxonomy): Bacteria > Pseudomonadota > Alphaproteobacteria > Micavibrionales > Micavibrionaceae > Micavibrio_A > Micavibrio_A aeruginosavorus_A. Next base: position 11,243 of record QFQB01000067.1, on the reverse strand, counting down.
CTTACCAAATGTCGTAAGTGCCTGGGTGTGGGATGACACCAGCAAAGTGCAAATTGCACTGACCCAAGGCACGCTGGATAGCAAAACCGCGCTGGAGGTTTTGAACTGGGCAAATATCGCGCTTTTGGGTGATGAGATTATCCAGTGGCGCAATGCGACTGTGCTGGCCAGTGGCCTTTATGAATTATCAGGTCTCTTGCGCGGGCGGCGCGGTACAGAATGGGCGATGGGCAGCCATGTAATCGGCGAGCGGTTTATCCTGCTCTCTGATGATGGGGTTTATCGTGCGCCGCTGCCGATGACCGAAGTAGAGCGCACGGCCTACTACAAAGGGATCGCCGATGGCGGGAATTGGGATGATGCGCCGTCCAATATTTTAGTCTTCAAAGGCAATAGTCTGCGGTGTTTTACGCCTGTGCAGGTGAAAGGTGCGCGCGATGGGGCTGGCAATCTCACCATCAATTGGAAACGCCGCACGCGCTGGTATGGCGAATGGCAAGACGGTGTGGACGCACCGCTTTTTGAAGCCAGCGAAAATTACCAGATTGATATTCTCGCTGGCACCACCGTCAAGCGGACGATTACAACGACCACGCCAACCGCCGCCTATAGTGCCGCAGATCAAGTGGTAGATTTTGGCGCGGTGCAAGGGGTGGTGAATATCGTCGTTTATCAAATGAATGCAGTTATCGGGCGTGGGCGCAGCGCACAGGCCGCTTTGTAAGGAACGATCATGACCACAACACCAAATCTTCTGATTGATCACATCGCCGCCAATCAGGCGCAAAAGGAAGTGACGGCCAATGCCGCTTTCGATGCGCTGGATAAAGCCTTGTGCCAGCAGAGCAGTATAGCACTCAGCGATGCCAACCTCACCGTAACTGATGCGCAAATGCTGGGTGCAATGGTGCTGCGTTTTACAGGTGCTTTAACGGCTGTCCGTACCATCACTATTCCCACTCGTAATAAGCTGATCGTAATCGAAAATGCTACCACGGGCGGCTTTGCGCTGGCGGTTAAAACTCCTGCGGGTGTTGCGATTAATTTTAATGTCGGAGATCGCAAGCTGCTTTATTGCGACGGTACAACCTTGCAAATTGTATCAGAGGCAGCGGCGGCATCGAGCATCCCATACGATATTGGGGGGACGCTCGGCGGTATCCCAACCGGCGGCTCTATCATTCTACGTTATCCATTACCCCGCGCGGTAAGGTTTCCAGTTGCACTCGCTGGCAGTCAGGGTGTAGCGGGCACTGTTTCAGGCGCCACAGCTACATTTTCTATCCGTAAAAACGGCACACAATTCGCCACCATGCAATTTGCGGCGGGCATCAGCACAGCTACGTTTACGGCAGCCACCGCCACTGACTTTGCGGCGGGTGATGTGCTGACCATTCTTGCACCCAACCCAGCCGACAGCACGCTGGCCGATATCGGTTTTTCACTCGCTGCCAGCAGACTTTAAGGAGGATATCATGGCACTACGCTTTATCGACGGTTTTGAACATTACACCATCCCCGCTGACCTAACACAAAAATGGACAAGTTATAATCAGGCCACAACATCAATTCCATTTGGAAGTACGACAGGGCGGCGGGCGGATTCAAATGCACTGCGTATCCGCAACGATCAGGATTGGGTGTCGATTACGCTTGATAATCAAAGCACCTGGATTTTCGGTTTTGCCATGTATCTTTTTGGTAATGAGACAGGGGATGTGGCGCGGTTTTTTGATAGTGATAGTGCTTTACAATGTTATGTGAGCCTGACATCGGGCGGCATTATTCAGCTCTATCGCGGCACCACGCTCATTGCATCCAGCAGCAACGCCATTCCGAATGGCAGCTGGAATTATATTGAAATCCGCCTCAGCATCGCTAATTCAGGCGGCGTATTCGAAGTGCGGGTGAATGAACAGGTCTGGGTATCCTTCACGGGCGACACCCAGCAATCCACCACGCTTTCAACTGCCAACCGCATCATTCTCTATGGGCGGGATGTGCATGTGGCTTACGATGATTTGTATATCTGCGATGGCACAGGCAGCACCAACAATACCTATCTCGGCGATGTCCGTATTGATACGGTGCGCCCGAACGCCCCTGGGGCTGCTGCGAATTTTAGTCGTCAGGGTGGCGCCGCCAATTGGGAGAATGTCGATGACACACTCACCGATGCGGACAACAGTTATAATTTCAGCAATACGGTGGGGCATAAAGATTGTTTTGATTGCGCGAACCTGCCCAGCATTGTTGGTACAATCTTTGGTGTGCAGGTTTCACTTGCCGCCCGTAAAGATGATGCGGGATCTCGTACGCTGCGCGCTCTAACCCGTGTAGCCAGCACGGATTATGAAGGTGGGGATCTTGCACCTGGCACAGACTATCGTTTCTTTCGCCAGATCTGGGAACAGAACCCCAATACTGCCGCCGCTTGGACAGAAACCCAGATTAACGCCGCTGAATTCGGCTATAAGGTGCAAGCCTAATGCCCAAGCTCTATCTTTCCAAAACAGGCAGCGGTTACACACCCGTAACCATTCGTGGCACTTGGGATAAAACATCTGATCATGTTGTGCGCGGCATGCACACAGTGCAGGATCTGCCAGGGCTGGGTGCGCCGATTGCTGTATCGTCGGTTGAGACCTCGGCCACGACAGATTACGAGAATTTACTCCTGCGCGGGGTGTCCGCACCGCTCGCGGCAGATCATAATTTTGCAGGCACATTGAACCTGATGCTGGGCGTGCAGGAATCGGCAACGGATGCCGATATGGCTTATTTTATTCATGTGTTTGTCACGCAAGGCGACACCGACAATCTGCGCGGCACGCTGCTCGCCAATTACGCTGATCCAATCACGAATGAGTGGAGTACCACAGCTGGTGGCCGTGCGCTGTCATCCATCCGCACGCTCACGTCTGTATCGGCCTTGGCAGGTGATCGTATCGTCGCAGAAATCGGCTACCGCGCCCGCAATACCGTAAGCTCCAGCCGCACGGGTACGCTCTGGCATGGCGGCAATGGGGCTGATCTGACAAGCGGCGGTAACCCCGCAACCGGCATCGGGTTTCTGGATTTTTCTGACGCTTTTACGCTGGTCAATAACCCAACTGCACGCCTTAGCCAGCTGGTGGTTGAAAGCCTGCGCAGGCCAACTGCACCCAACGCGCTGGTCACGCAAATGCCGGTTGAAGTTGTACGCCGACCGACTGCCGCCAATCTACGCCTTAGCCAGATGGCGGTGGAGGTCATTCGCCGTAACGGCACACCGCAGGCAAGCGGCAGCCAGGGCGGCATGCTGATCATCGTCGCTGGATAGAGGAATTCATGAACCCCAAGAATTTTCAGCCTGCTTTCACCGAGCGGGAACAGGAGAACACGCCCATGACCGAGCCAGAATATTTTCGCGCCATCGGCAGACTGGAAGCGCAGGTGCAAGCCCTGACCAATGCCATCACCGACATGAAAGCCAAGGTCGACAGCATGGACACCAAGCTCGCTGATCTTGACCGCATGGCGCATCGCTGGAAAGGCGGCTTTGCAGTGGTGCTCGCACTAGGCGCGATGATCGGCGTGATTTTGGATCAGATTACACGCCTCTTCATCATTCGCCCCTGATTTTTAACCCAAAAAGGAGAAGACCATGACGACCACACAAACTGGCCGCACACCGCGCGGCATTCGTAATCACAACCCAGGTAATATCCGCCGCAATTCAGACCCATGGCAGGGCTTGGCCGAGCGCCAGAGTGATGTCGAATTTTTCACATTCAAATCGCCCATCTATGGCATTCGGGCATTGGCGCGCACGCTGATTACCTATCAAGACAAACATGGCCTGCGTACCATTCGCCAGATTATCGGGCGCTGGGCACCGCCTGTTGAAAACAACACCAACGCCTATGTGCGGGCGGTGGCAGAAGCAACAGATCTGGATGCCGATCAGATGCTTGATCTGCATAACTTCGATTATCTCTTCCCGCTTACCAAAGCCATTATCAAACACGAAAACGGTCAGCAGCCTTATACCGATGCACAAATCACCAAGGCGCTGGTTTTGGCGGGGGTAGAGCCAGAGGCGCCAAGCCTGCAGAAAACCCGCACCGTAAAGGGCGGACAGGCCGCCACAGCCGCTACCGCAGGGGTGGGTGTGATCGAGGTGGTTCAGCAGACCATCGATCCCGCCCGTGATGCCTTAATTGGGTTGGCACCATATCTGGAGGTCGCCAAATGGCTCCTTTTGGCCGTCACGCTGATCGGTATCGGCGTGATGCTCTGGGCGCGGATTGACGATCACCGCAAAGGGCTGCGCTAATGTGGGCAATAATCAAAACTTGGCTTTCCGGCAATGCCCTGCGCCTCATCAGCTGGGGCGTGGCAGGACTTTCGGTTTTGACCGTCCTGCTTGGTGCCCGTCAGGCCGGACGAAACGCAGAGCGCGTTGATCAACTCAAACACATACTGGAGGTAAAAGATGCCCAACTTCGTGCCACGCTGGACGCTCCCCGTACTCGCGGTGAGCTTGTTGACCGCCTGCGCAGGGGTAAATTCTAAGCCCATCACGGCCTGTCCACCGATCAAGGAATACAGCCGCGAATTTCAGCGCAAACTTGCCGCAGAAATCGAAGCCGCACCAGCCGATGCGGTTTTTCCTGCAGCCTTAAAAGATTATGCTGTTCTGCGGGTACAAATTAGGGCTTGTTCTTTTTAGCCTTTTGCTAAGAGCACCTTAATTCTTGCTTTGATGTTTTCACGTACGGTAGTTAATTTATTCTTCGCCGCCTCTGTTAATAGCGCAGTATGAGCCAAAGCATCTCGAATTGGTTTAAAATCGACGGCGTCCCTAGCAAGAGCAGCTTCTTTAATTTTATCTTTTGGTTTGTCTACAAGATTAGCAAGATATTTCATATCTAAATAGTTTAAGTCACTTTTTGTCTGACGTAGCTCAATGCTAAGATTTGCCTCTTCCTTACTTCTTTTCTCATCATCTTTACGTTTCTTTACTTCCGCCAAAGCTTCAGGTGATAAAGAAATATTTTTATCTTTAATATATTTACGAGTTAAGTTTTCAGAAATAAAGCATTCGGCATAGGAAGAGAAATTATACTGTGCATCAGAACTATTCTTGGCAAAAAATGATTTCTCAATCCAATCAATAAATGGATCTTTTCTTTTTCCAATTTTCCAAAGAAACTGAGTTTTCTTTGCGAGATCATTTAAGTGTTTATGGGTGACTTTTTCGCCGTTGAGATAGATATTGAAAGCCTTATCCAATAAAGAGAAGCGAAAATAAAGAGCGACTATCTTGCCAAGAAACTCAAATGTACTTCTAATGCCATCATGAATATTCTCAAAATAAATTATTGTGCCGTGAGAGTGGCCTTTTGTGTAATTTTTGAATGCATCAATATTATAGTTTCCCAAAGGATAATTTTGTGGGGAAAGATCTTCTGTTATAGCTTTATCTAGACCAGAATTGTCAATAACACCCCCAACGTAATCTTCGCCTTTCTTTTTTGAGATCACGGAAATTCTCTGAGCGCATGACAGGAGAGCTAATTTTCCTATTCCCTTGCGTCCGATGAAGGGGCGACCCTTATCTGATTTTTGCTGCTTGCCTTTTCTTTTTGAGTATCCAATTTTTAGAAACTTATTTTGGAAGTCATCTGAAGACATTCCGATGCCATCGTCTTTAATAAAGAAATGTCCTTTTTCACGATCAGTATAAATCCAGACATTTTTTGCATCAGCATCCCATGCATTAGAAATTGCTTCTCCCAGAACAGTAGCAAAGCTACGATAGAGAGATCTTCCAAGATGGTTCAAAACACTAAGGGATATATCAAAGGTAAACTTATCTTCTGTTTTCTTTGTCATGCTACAGCATCCTCAACATGTTTAATGATGCTTTTTCCAATTATTTTTCCGAGCTTAACTGGAACAGCATTCCCTATCATCCTAGCCACATTCTTAATGATAACGGGGTCATTTTTTTTGTTAAATTTATAATTTTTAGGGAATGTCTGCAATAATGCTCCCTCTCGGAGGGAAATCGCACGGTCCTGTGTGGGATGTCCAAAACGACCATTCCCAAATCCTACAAACTGCGTGGTAACTGTTGGTGACGGTTTATCCCATGACATACGACCGTAAACGCTTCTATATGTTTGGCGGTCTTTTGCTCTGTGACAGTTTGCGACTAGTTTCTGATCCCAATCAAGCCAAGAGCCATCTGGTTTTGATGCACGAATACGTTGAAGATTTTTATCAGATAGCTTGCTAGAAATATGGAGAGGATCAGACCTGTGTGCCTCTCCATGTTTGATTGCAGGCAACTTACCTATGACTTTTCGGACAGTATTATAGTTCTCTGGTTTATGCGTTGGTTTTATAAGATTAATTTGTCCGAGGCGAGATGCGAGCAGAACAAGACGCTGGCGCGTCTGTGGCATACCGTAATCTGGGCAATATACGATATTTGAAGATACATGATATCCAAGGCTTCTAAGTTTTTTCTCAAAGTCCTCATAGACACTATGCTTTTTTAATTGAGGAACATTCTCCATCGTAACAATATCAGGCAGAACTTCTTCAACTATGCGAGCAAAGTGATACAGCATCCCCCATTTTTCATCTTTGCTGGTATCTTGGCCTTGTGTGTATTTTGAAAAAGGCTGACAGGGTGCACATCCTGCAATCATAGTAATTGCATCATGTTCAGCAAAATATGTGTCTATATCTTTTGCAGTAACCTTCGCAACATCCTTTAGGATATAGTCTGCTTTATTGTTGGCCTCAAACGCATATTGGCAGGCTGGATCTATATCAAAACCAGCTTTAACGATCACTGACTCTTTTAGGAGCCCATGAGTTAAACCACCAGCACCACAAAATAAATCTATGGCAACGATTTTTCGTTTGATTTTCTTGGAGCGAATTTTCTTTTTAGTTTTCATCAGATTTTCCCAGATTAAATATAAAAAACTTGATCATTTTTGGCTATTTGTTTTTCTCTCATTTTAGTGAATACCAAGCGCCACGACCACTGCCGTGCAGGATGATGTGCCCTTTCTCAACAAGCTGCCGGAAATGTTCCTTCAACGTATTGCGGCTCACGCCTGTCAGTTTAGCCATGTCGCCGATGGTGACGCGGCCATGTTCGCGGGCATATTCAAGGATTTGTACGGACAGCTCCGGCAAGGCCGACAGCACAATTTTCTCGCGCTCGACTTTCTTGGCCAGACGCTTCATCTGCTGTTGTAGCGCGCGTAGGAAAAACGAAATCCACGGCTGCCAGTTGGGCGTATCTGTGCGGATTGTGTCTTGGGTCTGGCGTAGGGCAAGGTAATAACCTTCTTTATTTTGTTCAATTACACTTTCCAGTGAACTATACGGCACATAGGCATAACCCGCGCGCAGCAGGAGCAGCGTTGTTAGGATGCGTGACAACCGCCCGTTGCCATCTTGGAACGGGTGAATTTCAAGGAAAACGACGACGAAAATTCCTACAATTAGGAGAGGATGTAGCCTTTTAGTCTCGAAGAATTCATTTACGAAAGCCACAAGTTCTTCCACCATACGCGGTGTGTCGAACGGTGTGGCCGTCTCAAATACGATGCCGATTTGCTTTCCGTTCTCGTCGAAAGCCGCAACGCTGTTGCTTGTCGTTTTATATGCCCCGCGGTGGTATTCGTCCTTGCTGCTGTATTTCAGCAGGTCACGGTGAAGCTGCTTGATGTGGTTTTCGGTGACTGAAATATCAGCCCAAGACTGGAATATCAATTCCATCGCCTCGGCATAACCAGCGACTTCCTGCTCATCACGGGTTTCAAATAATTTAATCTGGAGATTTGACAGTAGGCGTTCCACTTCGCGGTCGGAGAGCTTGCTGCCCTCAATGCGGGTGGAAGAGCCGATGCTTTCAATAGTGGCTACGCGCCGCAAGGCAGACAGGCGTTCTGGTGCCAGCGTGCCTAAAGCGCGCCAGGCTCCCTTGAATTCGTCGATCTCGGCAATCAGAGCCAGGATCTCCTGATTGATTTGCAGGGTATCTATTTTGATCATACACCCAATAATACACCCGTTTTCACCCATTTATCAAGGTTAAATCTACAAAAATACACCCATTTCCATCCATTTTCTGATTATCACTACTCAGATTTGGGGTTTTAAAGCCTTAGGCTTTCTTTCCATTAAGGGCAGACAGCTGCCAGTGGATCAATTCAACATATGCCCGCCAGTTCAATTGCCGATATGGGATTTGAACCGATGGCATGGCGGTAGCGATTTTACGAGCTTTAGGCTTGAAAAGATAATCTTTTCAAAAGTTTTAGCCCATGCTACACATACACAACCAATTTTACCGTATTCCCTTTTAGGGGGCAGTTAGCTCAGCGGTAGAGCACTACCTCGACACGGTAGGGGTCACAGGTTCAATCCCTGTACTGCCCACCATTACTTTCAATGGGTTATATATCATTTTAGGTAATGCTCCTTTGTTCAATTGAACTAAACCACCAACGACTGCGCAGCATCAGCCAGATATGAGGGCGAATATTTTGCATAGTGCTTGTAAGTAATTTTCGGGTTTGTGTGCCCCAAAAACCTCGCTATCTTGATCAGGTCCACCCCATCGATAGCCATCCAGACCGCCGCCGTGTGACGTAGTACGTTCGGGCTAACGTCCTTGAGTTTTGCTCTCTTGGCTGCCGCCACAACGCCTTTTTTCACATTCAGAATCCTGTCGCTTCCCAGCTCGACAACATAGTCGCAAGTTCTAGCCCTGTAGGCCTCTTCAAGTACAGGTCTTAGGGCGCTGTTCATGGGTACCGTCGCTCGGCCTTTGTTTCCATGGTCCCCTATTGATAGCTTGATAAGCCCGTGTTCGAAATCCACGCGATCCCATGTAAGTTCTAGGAGTGCACTCATCCTGCCCGCGGTTGAGAGGGCCAACATGATGAAAAGTTTTATATGTGGGGCTTCTGCGGCCGCCAACAACGCCTGATACTCGTCTTTGCGAAGGTATCTATCTCTGATTTTCCCTTCAGGCGGGAGCTCGATCACAGCCGGAGTATTTTTGTTATTCCATCCTAGAGCGGCTCTCAACACGCCAAGCTCTCTCCTGATTGTCCAATCGGATGCACCCGCCTTGCGACGGAATGCCGTATAGTCCCGAGTGTTAGAACGCGTCACCTGATCCTCTCGCAGGTTTCCAAAGCGTGGCTCCAGATGCTTACGATAGATCAGTGCGGCCAGATCGTGGCTCGCCATGTTCGCCTTATCTTTTAGATAGGCTTTTACGATATCTCCTACTGTATCACCTTTTAGCGCGAGGGTTTTGACAAGATCCGCGTAACTCCTATCGGCTTCGCCACGATCCTTGGTGCGAAGTGAGATACGTTTTGTTTCGCCGCCATCTTTATAGACGTAGTACCACATTTCTCGGTAGAGCTTGATTCTTGGGTCTTGCATTGTTCTATCTCCATTACTACTTCAAGAGGTATTCGGATCTGGGAGCCGATCATAAAATGCGGCAATTCGCCATCTCTGCATTTGCGCCTTATGGTCGATTCACTCACATCCCATCTTTCGCTCAGGGTTTTAGGTGTAAAGTTCGGTGGTGTCATGCCGCGCTCCTTTCATAGTCCCGCCAATGGGTAAAGCTGTTGTGCATCCGGTCAAAGGCCTCGCGCGACTTAGGATTGATATCGATCTCCCGACGTGATTGAACCCCGCAGACATCACGAATATATTCCGCCGCATCATCGAATTTTTGGAGCGCGGCGTAGGCCATGAAATCCTCGTTTTCCGCGAGGATTCCTGCACGGACGACGTACTTTAGTTCGCTCCATTTGGAAAAGGGTGCCGGAGGTATGGGGGCCTCCGGCGCGGCGGTCTGCTGAGAGGCATGACCACCGCTAACTTTGGGCGTATCATCATCGTTCAGGGGAACGATTACAGCCACATATCTTTGCCCCATTAGATCGGCGTACAATCGCTGATCCACCTCTTGAGGATGGATTGTGAAAGTCACCTTTACACTTCCGTCCTGAAGCTGGGAGAGGGCGTGTTTTTTCACTTCCATGCGATAGCCGATTTTACGGGCTATTTCTGCCTCGACTGTCATTTGCCCTGCTTTTCTTTCGCAATTCTTTCCTGAAAGCGCTGATATATGCCTTCCATTTCCGCGCACGCCTCTTCATAGGTGACCGGAACTGTAAAGTCCCCAAACCCATAGGGTGTTCTCCAACCCTTGCGCTTGAGACCTGTTTCAGGCTCTACTTTTTTCTTTTTCAAGTGCTCTGGTATTCCCGCCGCTATTGCCATTCCAATATCTCCAAACTAATAGGTTGCCTTTTTCTACATTCCCGCTGATGGCGTAAAGATCGTCCGCCAGCTTGTGGACTTTATCCAGCGAGACATGGAAGGATCGCTCCCCAATCTCGTGTTGCCTTCTATGACAATCTCCGCAGAGGGGGACCGTGTATCTGTCCGATGGCTTAAGTCCTGCTCCTCCGTCGGTGCCGATACGAATATGCGCGGCCTGACTTCCTGTTCCTCCACAAGAACAGCAATACAGTTTCCGGATAAAAGCGAGGTGTTTTGCATCACGCCGCGTCCTTGATTTCACCCGGATGCACCACATTTCTAAAGGTTTCCGAACCATAAGCGCCACGTGTATGCTGGATAATCTCCGAAAGCGTGTATTCTTCTTTCAGGGCGCCCTTTGTTTGCATGAATGACTTTGTTCCGAGCTTGCAGGCCCCTGTTACCATTCGGTAGACCAAAGCCCAATCCTGCGGAGATTTAATGGTGTTCAAAGGCATATTTCGGTACTGCCCTACATTCCGCTCACCGCTCTTAAAGAGAAGCTCCTCGGCGGCTTCGCGCATGGTTTCTCCGTGCGCATAATTTCCGTTGCCGTCTGAAGCTAGCCATGAATGAACCTTCTTCCCGACGATCATAATCTTCTTTAAGCCGTCTTTTGAATGGAGAATGCGGGCCAAAATCTCGTCGGCGATTGTGAATCCCTTTGCGTTGAAGCGAAGTTCGACTGACAGATTTAAGTTTGCACGAAATCCCTCAGGAAGCTGGTTGCGTTTTTTGGGCGCCGTGATCTGCGTATCCCGCAGGTCGAGGTAACCGCCCACGGTCAGATTGTCCGGCAGGGACGTGATCTGCGTATCCCGCAGGTCGAGGCCACCGCCCACGGTCAGATTGTCCGGCAGGGACGTGATCTG
>QFQB01000066.1 GCA_003241475.1 Micavibrio aeruginosavorus | reverse complement strand
TAAAACGCTTTCCGGCGCGGCACCATCCGTTGCCGGCGATGACGTTGAAGCAATCGCACACGAAGCTGGACACAATATCGACGAATATTTCGGCAGAATATCGGAATCGGAACCTTTTCGCCGCGCTTTTGAATCGGATATAGCACGGCTGAAATCCGAGGACGAACAAGAACTCGCTGACTTCATGAAAAGATCGGGAGGCATTTACAATGCCCCCATGCTTTCCTTTCCGGCAGATGTCATGAAAGGATGGAAAAATGCCACAACCAAGCAGCTTGCATATTTTCTGCCCGCGCCCTATTCGGCGCATACCGATAAACAAGCGCGCTATGAAGCCTTTGCGGAAGCATGGGCAAGGCTAAGCGCTCCTGAAACCGATTTGAATAAGGGGAAAATCAACGACTTCAGGGCCGTCTACCCGGGTTTGATGAATTTGATGGAAGATGTGCGCAATCAATTCACGCGTGAAATCCATGCAATCCATACGCATCGCCTCTCCCCGCCCGCTCCGCAGGCAAGGGCCTCATAAATCGCCTGATTGACGGTTGCGGTTTTGAAATATCCGCAACCTTCTCCGCGTTGCAGATCATAGGGCTAGTCGCGGTTTACGCAGTTAATCCGGCTTGAACAACTTCATGAATGCGTCGCCAACTGCATAATTGCCTTGATCTGTTCCAAAAATATCCGTGTTAGTTTTTGAAGCATCATAATAACGGCCGTATCGACCGCTGGAGCGTTTTGGCTTTGGGGCTGGATCACCGACGCGACGGTATTCCGCAGTATCTTCGGCCAGACGCGTGCGGATAAGATACGTTGAAAGAATATTGACCTTTTTCTTTCCAAATTTATCGCCGATCTCAAGCCATACGGTAGAAGCAGCTTTACTCGTATCAATCTCTACCACTACGCCAGACTTCCCATGCAATTTCGGACTCCGTGGAAAATCGATCCGGCAAATATCATCGATGTGAATTTCTCTGTCCCGTCTGTCCGTAACTGTATTTACTCGCGATTTGTCGAATTCTTTTTTCATTATTTTCCTCAAAATTTCGGTGATTGTGGTTGAGAAACCGCCGCCGCTCTCGCCTCAAAAACCTTGCGCGCGTACGCCATTGCTTCGGGAAGCGTGTCGATGAAGGCTTTCACATCGTTCACAGACAAATCCGTCGTCGTTTTTCTTTCGCGATATTTAAACCAATTGGTCGGCGGCTGCGTTCTATGTCCGATGAAATTACGCAGAATATCTATATTTCCACTACCGCGCGCGCCGTCGATCTTAATTTCGAACTCCGGATCGATCTCGTTGTTCATGGCCAGTTCGATGTAAAAATCGTGATCCCGCTTTTCCGTGGTCGCGGCATAGCGCTGCGCCGCGTTCGCGCCTTGAATGTAAATCCGTCGCGAAATCAAAAGACGCGGAATGCCGGTCAGTCTTTTTTCCTTATAGCCGTCGATATCTCCCGACTCACGCGCCTTGTCGAGTTGGTCCAGAATGATGCGTCTGGCTTTGCGGAATTTAAGGACATCCTTGCGCGTCGCCCGTTTTGCAAACTCTTGCTCGGCAACCGGCGCCGCCTTGTCGTAGGACGCGACGGCCCTATGCAACTTTGATATTTTACCCATAAGAACCTCGTTGGAAAGCACCACAACCTACCAGAATCTGCACTTATGTCCAATGATTACATCGCCGGATATGATCCAATGCCGTCCCCCCGCCGTATAAACAACAGAAACATAGAAAAAGCCGCCTGAAATCAGGGGCTTAAATTCGTGTTTCCGGCTCTGGCATTCGTTCGGCTTTGTGCTATATAAACACATTGGCCGCAACGGTGCGGCCTATAGGAATGGCGGAAAAGTGCTGCATTCGCGGGCTTTTCCCGTAAATTTGCTAACTTACAAGAGGTAGAAAATGGGCAAAGTAATAGGAATTGACTTGGGTACGACGAACTCCTGCGTGGCTGTTATGGACGGCAAGGAATCGCGGGTGATCGAAAACTCCGAAGGCGCGCGTACCACGCCTTCCATGGTGGCCTTCACAAAAGACGGCGAGCGCCTTGTCGGCCAGCCCGCGAAGCGTCAGGCGGTCACGAACCCCGAAAATACATTATACGCGATCAAGCGTCTGATCGGCCGCCGCTATGAAGACGCCGAAGTGCAGAAAATGCTGAAAACCGCACCGTTCAAAATCATCAAGGCGGACGGCGGCGACGCGTGGGTTGAAATCGACGGCGAGAAAAAATCGCCCGCGCAGATTTCGGCGATGATTTTGCAAAAAATGAAAGAAACGGCGGAAAGCTTCCTCGGCGAAAAAATCGATCAGGCCGTTATCACCGTTCCCGCTTACTTCAACGACTCCCAGCGTCAGGCGACGAAAGACGCCGGCAAGATCGCGGGCCTCGAAGTCTTGCGTATCATCAATGAACCGACAGCTGCGGCCCTTGCCTACGGTCTGGACAAAAAAGCCTCCGGCACGATCGTCGTGTACGACCTTGGCGGCGGCACGTTCGACGTCTCCGTTCTTGAAATCGGCGACGGCGTTTTCGAAGTGAAATCCACCAACGGCGATACGTTCCTTGGCGGTGAAGACTTTGACGACCGCATCATTCACTATCTCGCTGATGAGTTCAAAAAAGAACAAGGCATTGATCTGCGCAATGACAAACTCGCTTTGCAGCGTTTGAAAGAAGCCGCCGAAAAAGCGAAGATCGAATTGTCCTCGTCGCAATCGACGGACGTTAACCTGCCCTTTATTACGGCGGATGCGTCAGGTCCGAAGCACCTCAACATCAAGATGACGCGCGCGAAGCTGGAAAGCCTCGTTGACGACCTCATCAAGAAAACAACCGGTCCGCTCAAAGCCGCGCTGAAAGATGCAGGCCTGAAAGCCTCCGACATCGACGACGTCGTTCTGGTCGGCGGTATGACCCGCATGCCCAAAATCATTGAAACGGTGAAGGAATTCTTCGGCAAGGAGCCGCACAAAGGCGTGAACCCCGATGAAGTCGTGGCCGATGGCGCGGCGATTCAGGGCGGCGTTTTGAAGGGCGATGTCAAAGACGTTCTTCTGCTCGATGTGACGCCTCTCTCGCTCGGCATCGAAACCTTGGGCGGCGTGTTCACCCGTTTGATCGAACGCAACACCACGATCCCGACGAAAAAATCGCAGACCTTCTCGACGGCTGAAGACAACCAGTCGGCGGTGACGATCCGCGTATTCCAAGGCGAACGCGAAATGGCGGCGGACAACAAGTTGCTGGGCCAGTTCGATCTCGTCGGTCTGCCCCCTGCTCCGCGCGGCGTTCCACAAGTCGAAGTCACGTTCGACATCGACGCCAACGGTATCGTCCACGTTACGGCCAAAGACAAGGCAACGGGCAAAGAGCAACAGATCCGCATTCAAGCCTCCGGTGGTCTTTCCGATGCCGACATCGAAAAAATGGTCAAGGATGCCGAAGCGAACGCCGATTCCGACAAGAAAAAGCGTGAAATCATCGAAGCCAAGAATCAGGCGGAATCCATGATCCACCAGACGGAGAAATCCATCGCCGATCTGGGAAGTCAGGTTCCTGCCGAAGATAAAAAAGCGGCTGAAGACGCGATTACCGATCTTCGTGCCGCCATGGACAAGGAAGACAAAGCCGAGATCGAGGCGAAAACAACCGCTTTGATGCAGGCTTCCATGAAAATCGGCGAGATGGCCTACCGCAAGGCGCAGGAAGATCAGGCCGGCACGCCGGACAACCAGTCCTCTTCCGAAGCGCCCCGTAGCGCGGGCGGCGATGACGTTATCGATGCGGATTTCACCGAAGTCGATGATGACAAGAAACACTAACGAAGGTTTAAAACTACAGAGAACGCAGAGTTCACAGAGGATATAAGTATTTTATCTCTGTGTTCTCTGTGCGCTCTGTAGTTAAATATTATTATGGCCGCAGATTATTATGAAACATTAGGGGTTTCCAAAAGCGCGAGCGCGGACGAGCTGAAAAAAGCGTACCGCAAGCTCGCCATGCAATATCACCCCGACAAGAACAAAGACGACAAAGGCGCGGAAGCCAAGTTCAAGGAAATCAACGAAGCGTATGATGTTCTGAAAGACGAGCAAAAACGCGCCGCTTATGACCGCTTCGGCAAGGCCGCTTTCGATGGTTCCATGGGTGGTGGTGGCGGCGGCGGATTCAATCCCGGCGATATGGGCTTCGGCGGCGCTTTCTCGGATATTTTCGAAGACATGTTCGGCGATATGATGGGAGGACGCGGCGGACGCGCGGGCGGCGGGCGTCAGGCCAACACGCGCGGCTCCGATATACAGTACACGATGGAAATCACGCTGGACGATGCCTACAAAGGCAAGGAAGCAACCATCAAAATCCCCGTCAACGATACCTGCGACAAATGTGATGGGAACGGCACGGAATCCGGCAAGGGCGCGGAAGGCTGCCCCACATGCCACGGATCGGGCCGCATGCGCGCGCAACAAGGATTTTTTACGATCGAACGCACCTGCTCCACGTGTGGTGGCGCAGGTTCTGTCATCAAGGACCCATGCAAAAAATGCTCCGGCTCGGGCCGCATCCGCAAGGAAAAAACCCTCAAAGTCCAAATCCCGAGCGGCATTGACTCCGGTCGCCGCATCCGCCTGTCCGGCGAAGGCGAAGCGGGCGTGCGCGGCGGCCCTGCGGGCGATTTATATGTGCTTGTTGCCATCAAACCGCATAAATTGTTCAAACGTGACGGTGCAAATTTATACTGCCGCGTGCCGATCCCCATGACCACCGCCGTTCTGGGCGGCAACATCGAAGTCCCTTCCATCGACGGAAGCCGCAACAAGGTGGACATCAAAGCCGGAACGCAAACAGGACAGCAGATGCGCCTGAAGGGCAAAGGCATGAATGTCATGCGATCGGATGCGCACGGCGATCTCTATATTGAAATTTTCGTCGAAACGCCGGTGAATTTGAACGGCAAGCAAAAAGACCTGCTCAAGAAACTCGCCGATGATCTGGGCGGAGACAAGGATGGACATTCGCCGGAATCGTCGTCTTTCATGCAGAAGATGAAAGACCTCTGGACCGATTTGAAGAATTAGGAAAACAACCATGCCGCTATTTATCGAAGATATCCAAGCCTACAAGCTGGTCAAAAACTCGTCCCATGCGGCCATTGATGTAAGGGCCGCGTTCGAGAACATTCCCAACCGCCTTGCCTCTTACGCCATGCAATATGACGCGAACAGGCTCGGCAAAAAACTTTCTGCCGCCTTTGCGCTGGGCGCGGTTGTCTTGACACCCGTCGTCGGCATACCCGCAGCAGCCGTGGCCACGGGCGTTGGCGGCGTTGGCTTTGGTTTTTTCTGGCGTAGCGCGCACAAGGTTGTCGGTCACTTCGATAGAACCGTTCAGGGCCCGCAGGCAGGCCAACCATGAGCATCTGGATCAAGCCCTACACCATCAACGACCTGAACAATTTCCGCGGCGTTCACAAGGACAACGTGAACAAGGTTCTCGATATCAACTTCACCGAAGTCGGCGATGATTATCTCAAAGCCACCATGCCGGTGGATCACCGCACCATTCAACCGTTCGGCCTGCTTCACGGAGGCTCCTCTTGCGTGCTTGCCGAAACCATGGGCAGCGTGGCCGCGTGGATGTGCATCGAGAACGACAGGAAAATGGCCGTCGGTTTTGAAATCCATGCGCACCACCTGCGCTCTGTAACATCGGGACTCGTTACCGGCGTATGCAAACCCATTCATACGGGCCGCTCCATGCATCTGTGGCAGATCGACACCTTCGACGACAGCGGCAAGATGAATTGCACGGTGCGTTTGTCGGTGGCTATTCGGGATAAGCAGGCCTAAGAAATCTTAAGGATTTTGACTAAGATAAGTTTCGATTCTTTTCTGATCATATAAAGCCACATCGAAATCGGCGCGGTTCGTACCAGGAACTTTCTTCCCATCCCTGATGACGACCTGTTTAAGCAAATCGCTCCTATCATAAAAAACAACCGTCCGTTCATCGACGTTTAAAACAATAGTACCGCCATCGATTTCGGTGATTTTGGCGCCTGAATCCGGTTCTTCTTGCGTCCATGCCGCAACGCCTCCAACAGCCGCAGCAAAAACGCCCATGGCTGCACTGGCGGCAACAGCATATTTTCGAATTGAAAACTTTTCTTCTTCCTGCGGCAAAGTGAATTCATGCAGAACCACACCATCCGGTTTTGAGAGGTCCGCCCAGAAAGCCTGATGACCGACAGGCGCGGCCTTTCCCAGAGGATGTTTCTTATCAGACAAATACAAATCGCTTTCCAAAGGCGGCCCCGGATAAGCGATGATGACTTTATCCTTGGGCTCATCTTGGTTTCGGCGGATCATTTCAATCTCGACAAGCTCCTGAAGAATAAACTCAACATCATTGCGGTCTGGAATTTCCCCGCGTTTTGCCGCCAGCGTGTCTCCCTCAACCAGATTCGCAAACTCTTTGTCCTTCGCATACCGATTGTGCATGGCGGTTAATGCAGATTCTACACCGCCCTGGTTGTGATCAAGAATGCTCTGGTTCCATGACAAGAACTCCACATCACGGTCGCCCGCGATCTTTTTGAATCCTTCTTGGTGGCGCGTCATCTGGAACAAGACGCGCTTTCCTGCTTTCGCAGCCGACTCGTCCTTATTAAGGTAAAGCGCATCGGTGTATATAAATTTGAAATCTATTTTCGCCGATGGGAAGTGCCGCTCTATCTGCCCCATCATCTCGATGCAATCCTGCGGCGTTTGCTGGCGCACGGAAAGCGCCGCCGAAGAACCGTTCAGCTTCGACATGGACAGAAGCATATTCACCTCTATCGTTTCCTGTGTTTTTCCTGCAAAAACGGATCGCATTCTATCTCCTAAAAATGCAGAAACCCTATCAAAATATACGCAATATGTAAATGTGTTTTATCTTGACATAATAGGAATTAATTCATAAAATGGCGCATGTCCCCTTCGCTCCCCGCCCCGCGCGCAACGCCTATCCACGCCTTCACACCGGCTCCGCCATCCTGTAAAATTAAAAAATTCGCCGAACGAACTATTGAAGCCGGCGCAAAACAAAAAAATACGCAAAACAAACTGATAAAAAACCTTAATGTTGACCAAGACGGAAAGACCTTAAACATGAAACTCGGCATCGCAGGCTACACAGGACGCGTCGGCAAACTTCTGGTCGCGGAATTGAAATCCGGCGCATGGGGTGCGATGGAACTGGCGGCGGGCAGTAGCCGCACCATTCACCCCGAACATTTTCCGTCCGAAACTTTTTCCGTGTTCACCGAAGCCGACGATTTGATGACCTCTTGCGACTGCGTCATCGACTTTACAACGCCTGAAACAACGGAAAAAAACATTGTTGCCGCCGTGAAGGCGCAGACCGCTCTTGTGATCGGAACGACGGGGCTGGATGAGGCAGAAGAAAAACGCATCCGCGAAGCGTCAAAAATCATTCCCATCATCTATGCTGCGAATATGAGCATCGGCGTGAACCTGCTGCTGGCCCTTGTCGAACAGGCCGCCGCAAAACTCGGTCCCGCTTGGGATATCGAAATCGCGGAAACACATCATAAAAACAAAGTCGATGCACCTTCTGGAACCGCTCTTGCCATCGGCAAGGCCGCGCAAAAGGGACGCGGCGGGCGCGGAGAATTCGTGACGGACCGCTACGGCAAGCGCAATCAGGGCGACATAGGTTTTGCCGTCTCGCGCGGCGGCGATGTCGTCGGCGATCACACGCTCACATTTTACGGAGCCGGCGAAAAAATATCTTTGGGCCACAGCGCAGCCGACCGCGCCCTTTTTGCGCGCGGCGCTTTGCAAGCCGCCGCGTGGCTGAATGGAAAACCCGCAGGGCTTTACACCATGCGCGATGTTCTCGGCTTATAATTTTTTATGGTTGCGGGCGCGAAAATTCCGGCGGTAGCAATGATTCCGGCGGTGGCGCTGGTTCTTGAGGCGCTGGCGCCGTCTCCGGCTCGGTCACTGTTGGCAACGTTTCGTTTTGCGGCTCTTCGGGAGCGATCGGCGCGGAATCCATAGAAGCATTGCCGGCATCATAGAACGAACCGGAAAGATTTCCGGATGCCGCTGGGTCCGGTTTATTTTCGGCGTCTTTAATCTCGTATTTGTTCATGCGTGTATTGAGCCTGGAAACATCTTGAACCGCCCAATGCCCGAACGCCACGCCGCCGACCATACTACCGGCTACGGTAGCGACCGACGCCGCGATCCAATGTGATAATGCCATAGTAGCCCCCTATGTTTGCCTAAGTTGAAATATTATCCTTCGTAATTCGCCTGAAACGCTTTGTGCTTCCTGCTCATATAATCCGTCTGGCTGAATTTGAAGCAACCGTGATCGATATTCACGATCCATGGCGCCTTTTCATCATTCAGATCGCGCAAAGCGGAACGCAGGCAAATTTCCTTCTTGTCATTGTTCCACGTGCGGAACTGGAATGAGCGCAGTTCACGAACGGGAAGAGCGTTCTCGGAAAACTCGAGGAGTTGTTTGGCATCGCCCGTCAGATTCGCCACATTCGTATAATTGCCCGCGCCTTCTTTGGTGAAATCATCGCCGATGGTCCTCTTCCACATTTCGGGTTCGACGCTGGCAACCGCGCAACGCTGGCTTACGATTTTAGCGGCTTTGTATGAATCTTTCCCGCCGACCGTCTCGCCGGACAAAGTCCATGTGCAGGCAACGCCCACAACCTTGTCGTAGAGGCCGAAGCTTGAAATCCAGACGGGCTTTAACTTCTTAATCTGGTGACTGGTACCGAAACCGAATGTACGGCGGCTCAACTGCGCATTTTCGAGTGCGTAAACAGGACTGGCTCCGCCGAAATCCAAGGCCCCGACAGCATGCGTCTCCGCTTCTTTTTCATGAGCCGCTCCTTGCGCTGCAAGTAAAGAAGCACCAGCTATGGCAAAAATTTTATTCAACATACGCATAGACAACTCGTTTTTAAAAAACTATACAGGCCCTGTGCCGAAACCCAATGCCTGCCCGCGCTTGACAAAAAACTCCGCCTTGCCGAGCTTGTAGCAACCGTTGTCGGCTATCATGATTGCTTTCGGACCGCTCTTGGGAATTTGATTTAAAAGCATAAGAATTCCCACAGCTTCCGGCGTGGGCCTTATGACCGGATAAGTATCAAAGGTCCCCATGCGCAGGCAAACTTCAAGACGGGTGCTGTCCCATTGACGGACAAGATAATTTGTTTCGCGAGGGTTTCCGCTTGAAACCATCATAACCTGCACGATATCGCGCACATTGGCCGTCGGGCTATAAACCCCGGATGTAATCTTGTTGAGGGATTTTTCAAACGGCGGCGGAATTTTCTTTTGCCACGCCTTCGGCTGCTTCATCTTGCGGCATTCATGACTTTGCATGATCTGGATCGAGGCATCGGGATATTTGGCAAGACTCATTTTCTGGATTGACCATGAACAGGCGACGCCCAAAACTTCATCGTACAATCCTTCGGAAACCGTCACGCCCTTATCACGCCCCATATTTTCCAGCTTGGCATCAAAAACGAAGAGCCGCATTTTCATGTCCGCATCGGAAACAGCATCCACAGGACTGACAGATGCATAGGCAATTTTCGAAACGGAAGACGCTTCAATATGCTGAGGCGCCTCCAACGCCGCGAATGCCGCCAGTGGCGCAAACGCCTTCTTCATGATACCCATCGGCAAACTCCTTGAACAAATGAAGCCTCCATCAAAATCCCTGTATGCATTTTTTGCAAGACTAAAATGCATAACTTAACGGAAAAAGAGCGTTTTCCCTTTCAGAACATCCGTTAACGCGTTAAGACTCCGCCATGACCAAGGACAAAATCCGCGAATTTTTTACCCGTTTGCATGCCGCAAATCCCGAACCCAAAGGCGAACTGGAATGGACAAATCCTTTCACGCTTCTGGTCGCAGTGGCCCTGTCGGCACAGGCAACGGATAAAAGCGTAAATAAAGCGACCCCCGCCCTGTTCGCGCTTGCCGACACGCCGGAAAAAATGGTCGCGCTGGGCGAAGAAAAAATACGAAATTGCATCAAGACCATCGGCCTGTTCAACACCAAGGCGAAGAACGTACTCGCGCTTTCACAAATGCTGATCGACAATTACGGCGGCGAAGTTCCGGCGGATCGCGGCGAACTGGTCAAACTTCCGGGCGTCGGCCGCAAGACCGCCAATGTTGTTTTGAACATGGCCTTTGCCCAGCCGACGATGGCGGTAGACACGCATATCTTTCGCGTAAGCAACCGCACCGGACTTGCGCCCGGAACCACGGTTGAAAAAGTCGAAGAAAAACTGGAAAAAGTCGTGCCGCAAGATTTTATGATGCACGCGCATCATTGGCTGATCCTGCACGGGCGCTACACCTGCCTTGCGCGAAAGCCTCTTTGCCCTACCTGCATTGTGAATGATCTTTGCGCATTCAAGGAAAAAACGAAAGCATAAAAAAACCGGGCGCGAGGCCCGGTTCTTCTTAATATGTGCTTGGCGAATTACTCGGCCGCGACGGCTTTGCCTTCGAAAGGAAGCTCGGCGCCGAAATCCGTGGATTTCGCTTTGCCGACTTTGTTGCCGCGCGAAGAAGCGGAAGCCTTTGCATCGAGCGGCGTAACTTGGCCGTCAAGAGCGGCGCCGGCTTCGATCGCCAGTTCCTTGTAGGTGATCGCGCCCTTGATGGAGCCGGAAGCTTTGATCGTCAAACGACCGCGAACCGTCAAGTCGCCTTCGAAGCGGCCGGCGATGGTGGCTTCATCGATATCAACCGTGCCGTAGTAAGCGCCGGCTTCCGCGATTTCGAGAACGCTCGCGCCCTTCAGAGCGGCTTCGACGGTTCCTTCAACAACCAAGTGATCGCAGGACTCTATTTCGCCCGAAAGCGTGATGCCTTGGCCGATGTAAAGCTTGCGGCCCGAAGCTGGGTCGTTTGCCGTGGAAGGCGATTGCGCGCCAAACGTAGCGGCGCCTGGGTAGGCACCTGGGTAAGCACCTGGTACGCGGCCAGCCATCGGAGCTTGTCCGGGACGGGAGAATACGCCGCCAGGAATATCGATTCTGGATGGTGCGGAGCCCTGTTCTTTGGACTCTGATTTGGTGTCGTGGTCAGAGGGGGTCATTTGAGTGTCCTTTTCTTCTTGGTATAGGGTAGATTCATAAACATAAAACTGGTTTTCGGTCAATGGCTGGCTTTGATTTGCCGGTGGTGCCTTTGTGGTCGCCTGCACTGCTTCGTTTTTAGCATAACGCTCGACAGCGGATTGCTCGATCACTTTGCTCTGGTACTGGAACATCTGCTGTTCCGGTTCCGGCGCGGCCGGCGGTTGCGTGGTTCTGGAAACTTCTGGTTCGTTGGTCGTCCGGTGAAACATAT
>QFQB01000065.1 GCA_003241475.1 Micavibrio aeruginosavorus | reverse complement strand
GCCGGTGTCGCGGGCCATTTGCGCATCGGCATGGGTGCGCGCATCGGCGCGAAATCCGGCGTTATGAAGGACGTTCCGGCGGGCGAGGAGCAACTTGGCGCCCCCGCCATGCCCGTCAAAGACTTCATGCGGCAGGTCGTCGCGCTAAAACGGTTGACCAAACCCCAAAAAAGCGAATAAAAACATTATCATGAGCGCTCAAACAGACGACAAGGTCGATATTATCAGCGTGATGGAGATGATTCCCCATCGCTACCCTATTTTGCTTGTGGATCGTATTTTGGAATACGTACCGGGTGAACGCGCTGTCGGCTTGAAGAATGTCACGTTCAACGAGCCGCATTTTCAAGGGCATTTTCCAGGCTGGCCTGTCATGCCGGGTGTTCTGATCGTCGAAGCCATGGCGCAAACTGCCGCTTGTCTCGTTGTCAAAACGCTTGGCGACGAAGCCAAAGGTAAAGTCGTTTATTTTATGAGCATCGAGGAAGCCAAATTCCGCCGTCCGGTCACGCCGGGCGATTCCCTGCACATTCACGCCACCGTCATTCAGAACCGCCGCAATGTCTGGAAATTCAACGGCAAGGCGATGGTGGGCGATTGCGTCTGCGCCGAGGCGGTATTTTCGGCTATGATTATGGATCGCACCGCTGGCGCGCTGTAATCCTGTAACATCCTGCAAAACACTGTGATTTGAGGGTTTTTGGCCCTCTTGGTACAAGCTGTAGTATGAGCCAGATTCACCAAACCGCCATTATCGACCCCAAAGCCCGGATCGGCAGCAACGTTTCCATCGGGCCGTTCTGCGTGGTCGGCCCGAACGTCACGCTCGGCGATAATGTTGTTTTAAAATCCCATGTTGTCCTCGATGGCCATACGACCATCGGCGAAAACACGATGATTTATCCATTTGCCAGCATCGGTCAAGAAACGCCTGACCTGAAATACAAAGGCGAGCCATCAAAACTTATCATCGGCAAGAACAATAAAATCCGCGAATATGTCACCATGAATCCCGGTACGGAAGCGGGCGGTATGCTTACGCAAGTCGGCGACAATTGTCTGTTCATGCCTAACACCCATGTTGCGCATGATTGCATTCTGGGTGATCGCGTTATCATGGCGAACAGCGCCGCGCTCGGCGGGCATGTTCAGGTTGGCAATAATGTCGTCATAGGCGGTCTGGCCGCTGTTCATCAATTTGTGCGTATCGGATCGTTCGCCGTCATCGGCGGCATGTCCGGTGTCGAAAGTGATGTCATTCCCTATGGCCGCGTGAAAGGCGAACGCGCACATCTTGCTGGCCTAAATTTGATCGGTCTTGAGCGCGGCGGTTTTGAAAAAGACACTGTCAAGACGTTGCAAAAAGCTACCAAGCAACTGTTTGATGGCGATGGTACGCTTGATGAACGCATCAAAAATATGTCAGACGAATACGCTAACGATTCCGCTGTCATGCAGATGATTGAATTTGCAAAGACCCGCGAACGTTTCGGTCTGTGCGGTTTCCCGACAAGCAAGGCGGCGTAGCGATGGCGTTGCCGTCGAAACTGGGCATCGTCGCGGGCGGCGGTACGCTTCCCGAAAAACTGCTCGAGTTTTGTGATTCCAGAAACATCGAAACCTTTACCATCGGTTTTGAAAACCAGACGGACCCGCGCATCCTCGAAGGGCGCGCGCACATGATGACGCGCATCGGCGCGGCAGGGTCGATCATTAAAATTCTTAAAGACAAATCCTATCAGGATCTGGTTTTGATAGGCTCTATCCGCCGTCCGCATTTGAGCGAGATGCGCCCCGATCTCTATACGGCGGCGTTCTTTGCAAAGCTTGGTCTGCGCGCGCTCGGCGACGACAATCTGCTTAAAGCCGTGCACGGCGCGCTTGCGCAAGAAGGCTTTACGCTTCACGGCATTCATGAATTGATGCAGGATCTGCTGATGCCCGAAGGCATTCTCGGCCGCGCCAAACCATCGAAAGCGCATCAGGCGGATATCGATGCCGGATTCGGAATCGCAAAAGCGATCGGCGCGCTCGATATCGGCCAGTCCATCGTCATTCAGGACGGCATTGTTCTTGGCGTTGAGGGCGTGGAAGGAACGGACGAACTGATCCGCCGCTGCGCCGAATACCGCCGCACCCGCGATGGTGGCATCCTTGTGAAAACCTGCAAACCGGAACAAGACCGCAAGATCGACATGCCCACCATCGGGCCGCAAACCATTGCCCTCTGTGCTTCGCTCGGCTACAGCGGGGTCGCGGTCGAAGCCGCTTCCGCGCTGATGGTTGATATGCAGCAAAGCATCCAGATGGCCGATGAGTCCAAGCTCTTTTTGATCGGCGTTCGCGCGCCTGCACGGCAGGCCGCAGATGAGTAAGCATATTTGCGTGCTTGCAGGCGAAGCCTCCGGCGATTTTCTCGGCGGCAAGCTGATCGAGGCGCTGCGCGGGATCGATCCCGATCTGCGCTTTTCCGGCGTCGGCGGGCGGCATATGCGCATGGCGGGCGTTGAATCGCTGTTCGGCTACGAAGCGCTGTCGCTGATGGGGATTGTAGAGATCATCGTAAAATTGCCCGAAGTCATTCCGTTGTTTCATCAAACGGTGGCGCATATCGTTGAAACCAAGCCCGATATCGTCGTCACCATCGACGCGCCGGAGTTCAATTTCCGCATCGCCAAGGCGCTGCGCAAAAAGATGGATAATCCGCCCAAGATCATCCATTACGTCGCGCCGAGCGTATGGGCGTGGCGCGAACGCAGGGCTGAGAAGGTTTCCAAGTTTCTCGACGGGCTGATCTGTCTGTTTGATTTCGAGCCGCCGTATTTTGAGAAGTACGGGCTGCAATCCTTTGCCGCAGGCCATCCGATGGTGGAGGGCAAAGCCCTGCGCGCCCAAGGCGGACGCTTCCGCGATGAATACGGCATCCTGCAGAACGATCCGGTGATCGGCGTTCTGTTCGGGAGCCGCAAAGGAGAGATCAAGCGCACGGGGCCTGTTTTGCGCGACGCCGTTTTGAAGATGGTCGAGAACATGGATCATCCGCCGCAGCTTGTCGCGCCGACGCTGCCGCATATCGAGCAGGATGTGCGCGGTCTTTTGCAGGAATATCCGGGGCCGATCCATGTGTTTTGCGAGACGGAGCACAAATTCGATGCGTTCAAGTCGTTCGATGTCGCGCTCGCCGTCAGCGGGACGGTGGGGCTGGAGCTTGCGGCGCTCGAAGTGCCGCATGTGATCGGATACCGCATGAATCCGGTGACGTGGCAGATCGTCAAACGCATGGTCAAGATCAAGTTCGCGCATCTGGCCAATATCATGGCGGGGCGCGAGATCGTGCCCGAGTTCATCCAAGATAACTGCAAGGCGGAGGCAATGGCGCAAAGCGCGCTAAAACTGCTGGCCGATCCGTCCGGACAAAAGGCGGATTTCGCGGATATAAAATTCCGTCTCGGCGCAGGGCAGGAAAAAACGCCGTCGCAAAAAGCGGCGGCGTTTGTATTGTCTTTTTTATCGTAGAATTATTTCCGTTTCGAAAGCTCCACATATTCGCGCATCGCGGGGCCGGTATAGAGCTGGCGCGGGCGACCAATACGCAGTTCCGGTTCTTCGATCATTTCCTTCCACTGCGAAATCCAGCCGACCGTACGCGATACAGCGAACAACACCGTAAACATCGAGGTCGGGAAGCCCATGGCTTTTAGAATGATGCCCGAGTAGAAATCCACGTTCGGGAACAATTTGCGTTCAACGAAATAAGGATCAGCCAAGGCGGCCTTTTCCAGTTCCATCGCCATCTTCAGCATCGGTTCATCTTTCAGGCCCAGCTCTTCGAGAACTTCATAGCAGCTTTCGCGCATGATGTCGGCGCGCGGGTCCATGTTTTTGTAAACGCGGTGGCCGAAGCCCATGAGGCGGAAGTTGTCGTTCTTGTCTTTGGCTTTGGCGAGGTATTCGGGAATGCGATCCGCCGTGCCGATTTCGGCCAGCATTTCGAGAACTTCCTGATTTGCGCCGCCGTGCGCAGGGCCCCATAGACAGGCGATACCAGCGGCGATGCAGGCGAACGGGTTCGCTTGCGAGGAGCCAGCCAGACGCACCGTGGAGGTGGAGGCGTTTTGTTCGTGGTCCGCATGCAAAATAAAGATGCGGTCCATGGCTTTGGCGAGGATCGGGGAGACTTTGTAGGGTTCGGCCGGAACGGCAAAGCATTGATAGAGGAAGTTTTCCGCATAGGACAAATCGTTGCGCGGATACATGAACGGCTGACCGATCGAATATTTGTAGGTCATGGCCGCCAGCGTCGGCAATTTCGCGATCAGGCGGTGCGCGGAGATTTCGCGTTGCTTCGGATCATAGATATCGAGCGAGTCATGATAGAACGCGGCCAGAGCGCCGACCACGCCGACCATTACGGCCATCGGGTGCGCATCGCGGCGGAAACCCCGATAGAAATAGTTCATCTGGTCGTGCACCATCGTGTGATAGGTGATGTTTTTCGTGAATTCCGCCAATTGTTCTTCGTTGGGCAGATCGCCTTCGAGAAGAAGATGGCAGACTTCCATAAAGCTGGATTTCTTGGCCAGATCCTTGATGTTGTAGCCGCGGTGGGCAAGAATGCCTTCGTCGCCGTCGATAAAGGTGATGCGCGATTTGCACGATGCCGTTGACGTGTAGGATGGGTCGAACGTGAAGTGGCCCGTTTCCGCATAGAGTTTGCGGACGTCGAGAACATCCGGACCGTGCGTTCCGTGAAGGACGGGCAGCTTGACGGCTTTGCCGTCTTCGTCGTTCGTCAGGGTGAAGGATTTTCCGGTCTGAATATTGTCGGTCATGATTTTTTCCGCTCTTTGAATGGCTTGAGTATTTTGAACAAGAAGAACTCTTGGCATTAAAGATAGGCCGACATTGGTTAAAGATCAATTTACAAGATACTGATTTGGCGTCAGTTTCCGTATTATTAATGCGGCTGCTGTCATTCTGAGCGGGGCGAAGAATCTCTTGATATCCTTCGGGCGCAAGGCTCTCAGGATGACAGGGGGCGGCGCGATGCGCGGCGAGAAGGGCCTTTAAATACAGCTCCTGCGCCCGCAAAAGGCGGCGAAATTCAAGGTGGAGCGCGGAATTCAGCCCGTGTTTATAGGCATTCATACAGGAGCGTGATTTGCCCGCCGCTGTTTTCGGGCCGGTGGATTTTTTCCACGGCCGACGGGTTTTTACGATTTGCGCCTGTTTCGCGCGGGCTTCGGCGCTCCATCTTGGCATTTTGTCTACTTCGTTCCGGGAATTTTTTTGTTTTCGTTGATCCTGTGCCATGTGTTGATGGTGCGTTCTGTTTGCCGCTGCGCCTTGAGCGCCATATTGATGTGATCCGCATGCCATTGCGAGCCTTTGGCGCGTTCCACATAATGAAGGAAGGCGGCATCGAGAATGTTGCTTTGATTGGCGAGGATAAAACTGAAATCATCCCGATCGCCATTCAGCGCGCCGGTAACAGAGGTGCGAAGCGCGGCCACGATGTTTTCCAACGTGACCTGTTCGTCTTGCATTTTCATGAGGTGTTGAAGATTGCGGGCGGCAAGATTGAGCCGCTCTGTTGCAAGCCGATCTTCTGCGGCTTTCAAATCATAGTTCATTGACGAATATAGGATTAAAATCCTGTTTAAGTCAAGGATTTTTTTGAATTGCGCCCTTGTTTTAAATATGTTAAATGCTTTGGCATGAAAACTGTGCGGCCAAAACGTATAGAACTCACGCCGGATGAAGTAAGAGAAAAGCTTACGATGGACTCCGCGCGTGAAGCGTTTGAAAAAGTCAATGTGATGAATCCTGATTGGGGCATGACTGACTATGGTGATGGAATTTGTTTGGGGGCCGATCTGACGTTTCTTAGAAAACGCGGACCAAAAGGTCCGGGGCCACGTACCATGCGTAGCCTTGGTGTTGGAGTGACGCAATCAGCCGATGAGGCTGTTACAAGGACGTTCGCAATTGCTTACGAATATGCTACGGAAGGGCTATTGGTGCAGGTGAATGAGATGAGAGACCGGCAAGCATCTAAGCTTTACACCTATGACACGTCGGGTGAAAAATTTGTTCCTGTCGACGCGCGCGGTCAGCATATCTCATAATATTTTCGTCATTGCGAGCATAGCGAAGCAATCCAGTTTCGGATTTATCTAAGATAAGATGGATTGCCACATCGCGCTACGCGCTCCTCGCAATGACGGCGTTAGTTGCAATTCCTCGGATCGCCGCTGTCGAATCCCTGCTTGAAGGCTTTCACGCGCTGCGCGGAGGAGCCATGGGTAAAGCTGTCGGGGACGGCGAAGCCTTGGGAGCGTTCCTGCAGCTTGTCATCGCCGATTTGTTCGGCGGCGTTCAAAGCCTCTTCGAGGTCGCCGGATTCCAGCGCGCCGAATTCGCCGACATGATAGGCCCACACGCCCGCGTAGCAATCCGCCTGTAATTCTGTTTTGACGGATTCCGCGTTGGAGCGGTTGGGATTCAGTTTTCCCTGCAAATTCTGGATATGATGGCCGATTTCATGGGCGATGACGTAGGCGCGTGCGAAATCGCCGCCGGCCTTGAGTTTGTGTTCGAGTTCGTAAAAGAAATCGAGATCGAGATAGACGGTTTGATCCAGCGGGCAGTAGAACGGACCCATGGCGGATTGACCCGTGCCGCATTGCGTGTCGGTCGCGCCCGCATAGAGCACCATGCGCGGCGCGGGATAGTTTTGAACGATTTGGCCCCAGACATCTTCGGTGGAGCCGAGCTCGTTTTGCTGTTCGGGCGAAAGCTGCGATGGTTTTTTGGCCGATTGCTGTATGGTGCGCGAGACTCCCTCCATCAGCAGCGATGTGGGATCGCCGCCGAGCGCCCAGACCAGAAGCGCCATGGCAAACAATCCGCCGCTACCGCCGACAACTGTTTTTGCGCCCATACTGCGGCGGTCGGAGACATTCGAGCTTCGTCTGAAATTTTCCCAGCGCATTGTTGCTCCTTTTAATTTTTAACACAGAGAGCGCAGAGATTCACCGAGTCCACGGAGTTTTTTTATTCTCTGTGTGTTCTGTGATGCTTCGTGTCCTCTGTGGTTTAAATTTTTTCTACAAGACCGCGCGGATGCGGTTGATCGTTTCATTTTTGCCCAGCACTTCGGCGGCGTGGAAGATGGAAGGGCTTTTGTCGCGGCCCGTCAACGCGGCGCGAAACGGCATCATGACTTTGCCGAGTTTGCCATCGCGCAAATCCTTTGCCAGTGTGCGGCAGGTTTCTTCGATCGTGGCGGCGTTGAAAATATCGAGCGCTTCCAGATGCGTGGCCAGGCTGGTCAGCGTGACTTTGGCATCGGCATCCAGAAGTTTTTGCGCAGCTTCGGAAAAATCGAGCGGAACGGATTTCATCAGGAACGCGCCTTCATCGGCGATTTGCAACAATGTCACCGCGCGCGATTTCAATTCATCCATCATCGCCATGAGCGGGGCGGTGTTGCTTGCCGTGATGTCTTTCATCAACGGGACCACCAGATCGGCCAGACGCTTGTTATCTGCTTCCTTGATGTAGTGCGCGTTCAGATGGTTGAGTTTGTCGAAATCCCAGCGGGCGGGGGATTTGACGATGCCGCCCAGATCGAACCACTCAATGGCTTGTTCGAGGCTGATGATTTCATCGTCGCCGTGGCCCCAGCCGAGCTTGAGCAGATAGTTGCGCATGGTTTCGGGCAGGTAGCCCATGTCGCGGTATTCTTCCACCGATGCCGCGCCTTTGCGTTTGGACATTTTCGAGCCGTCATCGGCAAGGATCATGGGCACGTGCGCATATTGCGGCTGCTTCCAGCCCATGGAGTCAATGATGACGTTCTGGCGGAAAGTATTGTTCAGATGGTCGTCGCCGCGGATCACATGCGTCACGCCCATATCATGGTCATCCACGACGACGGCGAGGTGATAGACGGGCGTGCCGTCGGAGCGCAGGATGATCATGTCATCGAGTTGTTCGTTGTTCACCGTCACATCGCCTTGCACATGGTCGTGCACGGTGCTGGAGCCGTCAAGCGGGGCCTTGATGCGGATGACGGGCTTGACATCAACCGGCGGCGTTTGGTTTGAATCGCGCCATTTGCGATTGTAAAAAGTCGGCTTGCCTTCGCGCTTGGCAATTTCGCGCATTTCTTCCAGCTCTTCGGGCGAGCAGTAGCAGTAATAGGCCTTGCCTTGTTTGAGCAGTTCATGCGCGACTTCGGCATGGCGGTCTTTTCGGGCGAATTGCGAGACGATGTCACCGTCCCAATCAAGGCCCAGCCATTTCATGCCGTTGACAATGGCCTCTACGGCGGCTTCGGAATGGCGTTCGCGGTCCGTGTCCTCGATGCGGAAGACCATCTTGCCGCCCGTGTGCTTGGCGTAGAGCCAGTTGAACAGCGCCGTGCGGGCGTTGCCGATGTGCATAAAGCCTGTGGGCGAGGGCGGGAAACGGGTAACGACGGTCATGGGGTCTTTTCTTCTGTGTGATTTCAGTCATAGTTATAAAAGATACCTTAGGGAAAACAAGGGGCTTCATGGACCTGCGGGGGGAATTCGCGGCACAAAAGTTACGGCTTTTCTTATGGATTCCGGTCGCCTTTGCCGCCGGAATTGCGGGGTATTTCGCGCTACCGTTCGAGCCGCCGATCTGGACGGGATTGGCTGCGGTTTTGGCGGCAGGGGCGTTGTTCGCCGTTCTCTACCGTCGTCAGCACGATACGCCCTTGACCTTTGGCTCTTTTGTTTTGAGTGCGGCGTTGCTGTGCGCCTGTTTCGGATTTTGCGCGGCGCAAGCGGGAACCAAAATTCACGGCACGGCGATTTTGGAAAAATCCATCGGCCCCGCAGATGTGGTTGGCTATGTCGAAAGCGTGGAACGGTTGAGCGGCAAAAAAGGCAGCCGCGCGGTTTTGAGCGGTTTGACCATCCAGCGGCTGGACAAGGCGCAAACGCCGCGCAAAATCCGCGTGACATTTAGAAAAGATGAGGGGCTGGAGGCAGGGCGGATGATCTCCGCGCTCGTAAAGCTCGACCCGCCGTCGGGAGCTGTGGCGCCGGGGGCGTATGATTTTAGGCGGCATCTGTTTTTCGAAGGGATTGGCGGGGTCGGTTTTTCGTTTACCGCGCCCAAAGTGATTGAAGCGCCGGAGCATAGCGGGGCTTCGCTGTTCTTTGAACATCTGCGCACGCGCATTGACGGCGCGATCAAAGAAAAGGCCGGACCTGTGACCGCGGGGATCATGTCGGCGCTGATTACCGGCGAGCGCGGCGCGATTGCGCAAGAGGACGACGATGCGATGCGGGCGAGCGGGCTTTATCACTTGCTTTCGATTTCGGGAACGCATGTGGCGCTGGTCGCGGGAATCTTGTTTTTCGGCGTGCGGTTGTTGCTGGCGGCCATTCCGTATCTCGCTCTTCGATATCCCATCAAAAAGATAGCGGCGGTGTTCGCGCTTTGCGGCGCGGCGTTTTATGTTGTTCTGGCAGGCGCGGATGTTCCGGCGCAGCGGGCATTGCTGTCCACCGCGCTTGTGATGCTGGCAGTTATTCTGGACCGATCGCCGTTGTCGTTAAGGCTGGTGGCGTTTTCGGCGCTTGTGGTGTTGACGTTCGCGCCGTTTGCGCTGATCGGCGTGAGTTTTCAAATGTCTTTCGCCGCCGTGACGGCCTTGATCGCCTTTTTCGATTATATCAGGCCGTGGTGGATGGCGATATCGTCGCGCGCAGGCGTGGTGCGCAAATGCGTGCTGTATGTCGCGGCGCTGTGCCTGACATCCATCATCGCAGGAACGGCAACAGGGTTTTTCAGCCTGTATCATTTCCAGCAATTTGCCGTGTACGGCGTGCTGTCCAACATGCTGGCCGTACCGTTGACGGGCGTTGTCATCATGCCCGCCGCTATTGCATCTTTGATTTTGATGCCGTTCGGGTGTGAAGCGCCTGCGTTGCAGGTGATGGAATGGGGAACAATCTGGATGCTCGGCATCGCGCACTGGACGGCGGGTCTAGAGGGCGCGGTGATCCATGTTTCGCAATGGCCCAAGGCGACGTTTGTCTTGTTTGCAGGTAGCATGATTTTGTTTTTGTTGTGGGAAGGATGGCGCGGCAAGGGCGTTGCCGTTTTTTTAATGGTCATGGGGCTTTTGTTTGCGGCGTTTCATGCGCAACCGGATGTGTATGTATCCGAAAGCGGAAAATTGGTGGCGGTGCGCGGCGATGACGGGGATTTGTATTTTTCGAGCGGGCGGCGGGACAAGTTTGCGGCGGAGAACTGGCTACGGTTGTCGGGCCGCGAGGGGGAGAAGCCGAAAACTTTTAAAGACGAGAATGCGCCCATGCTGTGCGATGCGGACGGATGCCGGGGCGAAATTAACGGGAAGCATGTTTCATTGATCTATACGCGCCGCGCGTTTTTCGAGGATCGGGATTGGGCGGATGTAATGATTGGTGAGATACCGTTGCCGGAAGAGCGGCAGGGAAAGCGCGTGGTGCTGGGGTTGTTCGATTTCAAAGATGACGGCGCGCATGCGGTGTATTTGCGCGGCGGCGTGCAGGTGCGGAGTGTGGGTAGTGATGCCGGGGAGAGGCCATGGACAAAATAATCCAGTTTGCGTTCGGAATGACGAAGAATGATGGCGGACAGGATTAATGATACGTCCGCATCAAGGACACGAGGCGGCCTTGGATGGCGACGCGGTTCGGCTCGAAGCTACGGGTTTCGTACGCATCGTTTTCAGGAATGAGGAGGATTTTGCCTTTTTCGCGTTTCAAGCGTTTCAATGTGACTTCCTCACCATCCACAAGGGCCACGACAATCGCGCCGTCTTCGGCATTCGTACAT
The DNA here is from genome assembly GCA_003241475.1 of Micavibrio aeruginosavorus. Lineage (GTDB taxonomy): Bacteria > Pseudomonadota > Alphaproteobacteria > Micavibrionales > Micavibrionaceae > Micavibrio_A > Micavibrio_A aeruginosavorus_A. The sequence goes on along the minus strand of QFQB01000065.1, from coordinate 7,501 downwards.
TCCTTGATGATGACGGTATCGCCATCTTGAATGCCGATGTTGACCATGGAATCTCCGTCGATTTCCAGCGCGTAATGTTTACCGGCGCCGGCCATGGAGGCGGGAACATCGATGGTGGTGTTGTCATCGCGGATCGCTTCGATCGGCGTTCCTGCGGCGATGCGGCCTTGCATCGGGATAGAGCGGATGTTGGCGGCATGGGCGATAACAGCGTTGATTTCGCGGGTCTGGGCGGCGGATTTTGTGTTGTCGTTGCGGCCCGGGTTGTAGCCTTCGGGCAATTTTTTGACTTCGAGCGCACGGGCGCGGTGAGGCAGACGTTCCAGATAACCACGCTCCACTAGGCCCGTAATCAGGCGGTGGATTCCGGATTTGGATTTGAGTTGCAGCGCTTCGCGCATTTCATCAAAAGACGGGGCGATATCACCCTGACCCATGCGTTCATGGATGAAAAGAAGCAAGTCTTTCTGCTTTTTGGTCAGCATCGTTTATATTCCCCTTGAACGATTGCGGATTCGTTTGTTCTATTCTGTTCTACGCTTGTTCTTGATATGTGTCAACATAGGCCGTGCAATTTGGTTTTTGGCGGCGTTGCTTCGTCACTTGCGTATTTTTATACGCGGCGCTCCTTGCGTCTGGCTAAAAACCAAATTTCTTTGCCTATTTACCCAGAATTTTCCGTGTGGCGAGGCCGATATCGGGTTGGCGCATCAGGCTCTCGCCGATCAGGAAGGCGTTGTATCCCGCGGCCTGAAAGGCTTCCAAGGTTTCGAAATCCGCAATCCCGCTTTCGGCAACCTTCAATATGTTATCGGGCATGGACATGGCAAGGTTCAGGCCCGTGCCGAGATCGACCTCGAGCGTTTTGAGGTTGCGGTTGTTCACGCCGACCATTTTCGGGCCAAGCGCGAGGGCGCGTTCCAGCTCTTCCTCGTCGTGCACTTCGAACAGCGCGTCGAGCGAGAGTTCGGACGCCAGCGCGTATAAATCCTTGGCCAGCGTATCATCAAGCGCGGCCATGATAAGCAGGATGCAATCAGCGCCGAGAACGCGGGATTCGTAGATCTGATAAGGGTCTATCATGAAGTCTTTGCGCAGGAGCGGTATTTGAACCGCTTCATGCACCGCCGTCAGGTACTCGTCCCGGCCTTGAAAATACGGTTCATCGGTGAGCACGGACAGGCAACTTGCGCCGTTGGCCTCATAAATCTTTGCTATTTCCGCCGCATCGAAGTCTTCGCGGATCACGCCCTTGGACGGCGACGCTTTTTTGACTTCGGCGATAAGGGCAGGACTGCGGCCTTCTAATGCGTTGATGAATCCGCGCGTTGATGCACGATCTTTACACGCCGCTTCAAGATGTGACGCGCTTGTTTGGGCCTTGCGGCGGGCCACATGATCGCGCTTGTCGGCGCAGATTTTGTCCAGAACGGTGCTCATGGCTTGATTGTCTTGTATTTTTCGAGAATGTCCAGCGCTTTGCCGGAATCAATGGCTTCTTCGGCGTCTTTGACGCCTTGCTTGAAGTCACGGCCATCGTGAATCCACAGCACAGCCGCCGTGTTCGCCAGCACCACATCGCGGTAGGCGGATTTTTTGCCTTCCAGCAAGGATTGAAGCGCATCGGCGTTTTTCTCGACGTCTCCGCCGCGGATGAAATCCGGCATGATGAAGCCGAGGCCGAAGTCGGCGGGCGTTAAAATGCGTTCGGAAATCTCGCCTTTTTCTAAAATCACGGCGGATGTGTTGGCGCAGAGCGTGATTTCATCAAGCCCGTCCTGCCCGTGCACGATCATCGCTTTTTCAGAGCCGAGGGATTTGAGCGCTTCGGCCATGGGGCACAACCATTTGGCATCGTAGACGCCGATCAGTTGTTTTTTCGTGTTCGCGGGATTGGCAAGCGGTCCGAGCAGATTGAAGATGGAGCGCATGCCAAGGCCTTTGCGCGCTTCGGCCACGCTTTTCATGGCTTTGTGGTGATTGGGCGCCATGAGAAAGCAGAAGTTGAGAGTGTTCAGCGCCTGTTCGAGCTTGTCGTGCGGCAGATCAAGCGTGACGCCGAGTTTTTCCAAGACATCCGCCGCGCCGGATTTGGAAGAGGCCGAGCGGTTGCCGTGTTTAGCGACAGGCACGCCGCAACCAGCCGCCGCGAGCGCAACGGCGGTGGATATATTATAGGTGTTCGCGCCGTCGCCGCCGGTGCCGCAGCAGTCAATCGCGCCTTCGGGGGATTTGATGGTGGAGGCCAGAGAGCGCAGGGTTTTGGCCGCGCCCGCGATTTCGTCCGCCGTCTCGCCGCGACGCGCGAGCGAAAGCAAAAACAGAGCCGTTTGATCCGTGCTTGCGTCGCCCTTCATCAGCGCATGAATGGCTTCGGCCATTTCTTCGGTTGTGAAAACAGCGCCTTCCCTGGCTTTGTTCAAATGGGTGTCGAAAGAGGTCATGGCGCGTACGATACACGGGGGGCTGGCGGGAAGTCCAGCCTCTTGCTAGGATCGCGGCCATGAAAGCGCTTTCCGGCCGGTTCGGCACACTCCGGTTTATCGTTATTGCCATTCTTTTGATGTTGCTGGCCGATCATTTCATTTTCGGCGGCAAGCGGTCGTATATCGAAGAAGCGAAAACGCGCCCGTCTGTTGCCGATGCGGCAAAGGGGCCGCCCGTTCGCGTCGAGCCGCCGGACGGGAAAGAGTTTTTCGAGCAGGTTCCGCCGCCGGAGGCTTTAAAGGATTTGCCTTTGGAAGAGCCGGAGGCAAAAAAGCTTCCCGATACGCCCGTACCGATTAGGCAAGAAAAGGCAGAGGAGCAAGCAACCCGCAAGCCTTTGCCGCCGCCCGCAATTCATGGCGCGCCGAAAATCGCGATCATCATCGATGATTTGGGCATGGATGTAAAACGGTCGCGTCAGGTTCTGGATTTGCCTGCGCCGATCACATTGGCGTTTTTGCCGTATGGAACGAAGACGCGCGAGTTTGCAAAAATCGGCAAGGAAAAAGGACATACGTTGATCATCCACACGCCGATGGAAGCGATGGACGGCAAGCTCAATATCGGTCCCGGCGGATTGAAGGCGGCGATGAGCAAAGCGGAGTTCGATGCGGCGTTCGCCAAGATGCTGACCAGTTTTGATGGCTATGTCGGCATCAACAACCATATGGGCAGCCGCCTGACGCAGGACAAAGCCAAGATGGACGAGTTGATGGGCATTCTTGCGGCCAAGCATTTGTTCTTTGTCGATTCCAAAACGGTGGGGTCATCGGTTGCCGCACACGAGGCGGCGGAAGCGGGGGTTCCGTATGCCGAGCGCGATGTGTTCCTCGATCATGTCGAAAGCGCCGAGTTCACGCGCAAAGCGCTTGCACACACCGAAGCGCTGGCGAAAAAACGCGGCTATGCGATTGCGATCGGTCATCCCAAAGATTTTACGATCAAAGGGTTGAAAGAATGGATTCCAACCCTGAAAGCCAAGGGAATTGAATTGGTATCCGTACAGGACTTGCTGGTGACGCCGAAAACACCCGTTGTGCCGAAGCTGGAAGAGCCGGGGCCGTCAGCGCCCGTCGAGGCGATTGCGCCGCAAGAAACGAACGAGGTTATTCCCGCGCTCGATATGTTTCCCGAACATGAAGAAAACTGGCAGGGGCTATATTAAGTCTTACTGCGCCTGATCCTGCGGCTTGCCGTAGATTTCCTGCAGACGTTGCTGATTGATCTTGATCTGGCTACCTTCGCTTAAGCTTGTGGTGAATTGCGCCAGAATATCCTGCGCGAGGCTGCGGCCTGTCAGATCGATCAACTGCGCCAGATTTTCCTTGTCCGTCGTCGTGGAAGGAAGCGTGATGTTTTCCACGCGGCCGACCAGAACACCGTCGGACGTTTCGGCGGAGAAGCTGCCGCCCTTCGCTGCGCTGAAGATTTGCGCGGCGGAGACGGGCGTGAGAGGCGCTTTTGCCGTTTGCTTGCGGTTCACGTTGGCGATGGATTGAACGGCGCCGCCGTATTGCGCGGCAATGTCTTCAAGGCTCTTGCCTGTATCCAGCGCGGCAAGCGCTTCTTTGGCGCGGGCTTTGTTGGCGAGCTTGCGCTGCTCGTTCATCCAGCGCGTTTCCAGTTCGGCTTTGACGGATTCATACGGGCGGTAGGAATCCGGTATGACTTGATCAATGCGCAGGAAGCGGAATTGGCCGTCGGCAGTTTCGATGGTCGGCGTGATTTCGCCTTCTTCGTAGTCGTAAGCGGCCTGAACGATCTGGTCCTTGTCGCTCGCATAGGATTTAAAAAGATCTTTGCCGTCCCTGTCGATGCCGTTCTGACGGAACGGGCCGATGATTTCTGTCGTCATGCCGTATTCGCTGACGATGTCTTCGAATTTGTCGCCGGCGGCAATGCGGTCTTCGATGGTGTTGCCGGCCTGAAACAATTCATCGGTCAGCGCGATGTTTTCAAGTTCGGTGCGCAGGCTGTCTTTCATTTTTTCGAAAGGCGTGACTTCTTCGGGGAGCGTGTTCTTCACGATGATGGCGTGCCAGCCGAGATCCGTTTTGATTGGCCCCAGAACCGCCCCTTCTTTGGATTCAAACACAGGCGTCGCGATTTCAGGGAGCAGGCCAGCCTGTTCGAAATCCTGTTCGCCGTTGTAGGAATCGACAGGCACGGAGTCTTTTAGTGTTTTTCCGGCCTTGACGGCATCGACGGCAATCTTGGCTTCGGCTTCGGTTTTCAGCACAGCCTGTTCAACGACGCGGCGTTGCGGCTTGGTGAAGGAGGCGATGTTTTTTTCGTACTCGGCCTTGAGCTGCTCGTCGGAAATTTTGATGTTCTTTTTGAGCATGTCGCCTTTGAGCGTCGCCATCGTAACGGTGCGCGTTTCAGGGATCAGGAAATCGACCTTATTGGCATCGTAGTATTTTTGAAGCTGTTCATCGGTCGGCGCGGCAAGTCCGCTCACGCCGCTGTTCTTCAAGACAACGATTTTCACATCGCGGCTTTCGTTGTCGTAGCGGTACAAGTCCGCCGCCAGCAAAGGCGAGGTAAGGGTCGCCGGCGGCGCAAGCGCCGCGCGAAGGAGCGTGTTGCCCATTTCCTGACGGATCGAGCCGACGAATTCCGATTCCGAAATGCCCTGCGTGCGCAGGATTTGCTGAAGCGCCTCTTTTTTCGAGCGGCCTTCGGTGGCCAGAGGCTCGGCAAGTTTCGCAATTTGTCGCGTCACATCGTCATCGGAGACTTCGAGGCCGAGCTTTTTCGCGCGCTGCGTGAACAAGCGGTCCTGAATTTCGCCGGTCAGGATGTTGTTGATCATGCCGAGCTGCCATGCTTCTTGCGGACCGATGCCCTGACGTCCGATAACGCGGCGCACCGTGCGGTCGAATTCCACTGCGCCGATCTCGATTCCGCCGCCTTTGACGATGGTGTTGGAGCCCATCTGCGTTTTGAAAAATCCGCCGACATCCATCAGCACAAGGCCGCCTACGGCCAAGAGCAACAGACCCATCAGGGTGAATTTTACAATGCCGGCGCCGGCGCCGCTCCGCATCCATATCAGCATGGACATCCTCTCTTTTCATTTAACGTGCCACGCACTATAAGGAGGGACAGAAAACGGAGCAATAGGGTAAGTCCATGAAAAAGTTAATCGCAGGCAACTGGAAAATGAACGGCAACGCGGGAAGCGCGAGCGGGCTGATCTGGGAAATCGAAGCCAAGATCGGCGCTTCGGAAGGAATTTTGAACCGCTGCGATTTCGTCGTGTGCCCGCCGTTCCTGCATCTGCCGATCATCGAGGGAAAAATCAAGGCTTGCGCGCTCGGCGGTCAGGATTGTTCGGACAAAGCCAACGGCGCTTTTACGGGCGATGTTTCGGCTGTGATGTTGAAAGATATCGGCGCGAAATATGTGATCCTCGGCCACTCCGAGCGCCGTCAATATCACAAAGAATCCGATGAGTTGATCGCGGCAAAGGCAAAGGTTGCCAATGATGCGGGCCTTATCACGATTATCTGCGTGGGTGAAACAGAAGCCGAGCGCGAGCAGGGATTGCAAGAGTCTGTGGTCGGCGGGCAGTTGGAGAGATCCATACCGCAAGGCGCTACGGCGGCCAATACCGTCATTGCGTATGAACCTGTCTGGGCGATCGGCACGGGCAAGACCGCAACGGCGGAAGACATTCGTGCGATGCATGAATTCATCCGTGGCAAGGTTCCGGCCGATATGCGCATTCTTTACGGTGGGTCTGTGAAGCCATCGAACGCGAAAGAGATTTTCGCCGTGCCCAACGTCAATGGCGCGCTGATCGGCGGGGCTTCCTTAAAGTCCGACGATTTCATGGGGATCGCGGCGGCGGCGTAGATTTATAACCGACAAGGCCGCCACGGGATTGTGCGTTCCTGCCGTTCTGGGGTAGGGTTGCTTCGTCGCCTGATCAGGCTCCCCGCAATGACGGACAATATATGCTTATGGCAATTGTAAAACCGCGTGACTTTGCGGGCGAAGGCCATTACAACGGGAGCCCATGGAAAATGTCATTCTTGTTATACATCTTATTCTGGCCCTTGCGATCATAGGGCTTGTCCTCCTCCAGCGTTCCGAAGGCGGCGGCCTTGGTATCGGTGGCGGCGGCGGCGGTATGGGCGGTCTGGCCACGGCGGGACAAACGGCCAACGCATTGACGCGCGCCACGGGCATTTGCGCCGGTCTTTTCTTTACCACCAGCATTATTCTGGCCATTCTGGCGGGCACTCACCACCAATCGGGCAGCGTGTTGGATTCATTGGATAAAACGCCTGCACCGGTTGCGGCGCCAGCCCAAAATCCCGACGGCTCCAAGCCGACGTCCACGCCCACGAACGACCATGTGGATGAAGCGCCTGTAAAACTTGACTCTGACGCCGCGAACAGCGATAAAGAGGTCCCGAAGGCATCGGACAATCCGGAGCCGCAAACCGGGGCTCCTTCCGCACCGATTTCGCAGTAATAACGACCTTTCCCGAACATAAAGGGAGAGGCGGCCAGTAGGGTTTTAATGACAAGGTTTATATTTATCACAGGCGGCGTGGTTTCTTCTTTGGGGAAGGGCCTCGGCTCCGCAGCCCTTGGCGCGTTGCTTCAAGCCAGAGGGTTTAAAGTCCGCCTTTGCAAGATGGACCCTTATCTCAACATCGATCCCGGCACCATGAGTCCGTTCCAGCACGGCGAAGTGTATGTGACGGACGACGGCGCGGAAACGGATCTCGACCTCGGCCACTACGAGCGCTTCACGGGCAACCCTGCGACCAAAGACGACAACATCACCACGGGCAGAATCTATCAGAACGTGCTTTCGAAAGAGCGCCGCGGCGACTACCTCGGCGCGACCGTGCAGGTCATTCCGCATGTCACCAACGAGATCAAGGACTTCATCCGCGAAAAAGACGGCACGGCGGATTTCGTTCTGGTCGAAATCGGCGGAACGGTCGGCGACATTGAATCCTTGCCGTTCATCGAATCCATCCGCCAGTTCGGC